>NZ_JAJTNB010000007.1 GCF_021300655.1 Helicobacter kayseriensis | reverse complement strand
CAATGCTAAATTTCAAGCACAAGCCACCGATAGCAAAACCATTGAAAATGATTTTAGAGCAACCCACTTTGATGGAGATGTTCTGTTTACTTTGAATGATTTTAAGGGGAAAACAAGTTTTGCGATGACAAAATTTGCAAAAGATGCCTTGTGGAGTCAGGTTTCTTTTCATCAAGTATTTTTTAGGAAAACAATTTTTGAAGCATCTTCAGTCTGGCGGGGTGTTTCTTTTGAAGAGGAAGTTGCATTTGATTCTGTTTATTTTGGAGGAAAGACTTCATTTTGTTCCATTGACACAGATGGAGGGAAGAAGCCCACAACTTTCAAAAAAGCAGGATTTAAAAATGTCGTTTTTAAAGAATCAGATTTCTCTGAAGTAGAATTTGTGGGAAATGCAAGATTTAATGGAGTAGTATTCAAGGATCTAACAAGTTTTTATAAAACAAGTTTTAAGCAAAAGGCAGATTTTCGGGGAAGTATCTTTGGGGGGATTACTTCGTTTGATGAGGCAGATTTTGGATCAAAAAAGCCTGATTTTTTGAATTGCACCTTTGGCAATCAGTTTAATATTGAGCATCAACACTTGCACTATGAATATGATGACATTGAGAATGAGATAAAGAATGAGACTAATACTCAAGAGAGAAAAAACCCTTCACTTTGGCGAGATTTGTTTAGGAGGCTCAAAAGCAATCGCTTGGCATATCACAACCTCATCGATGCTTCTGAACTGAGGGCTCAAGAACTCTATGCTAGAGAAATAGAGCTAGAAGAAAAGGTGCGAGAAAACAAAGCTTCATTTAAAGAGAAAATTGAAAAGTGGCAACTATGTTTCTACCGCCTTACTTCCGATCACCACACGGATCTAGCCAAGATTTTCAACAATGTGATTTTGCTCATCGCACTTTTTGGGATTTTTGCCTTTGGTTCAATCAAATATGGAGAGAAGCATTTGGACTATGAAAGACGATATTTTGGAAGTGTTGAAACTTCGGCCATAGATCTATCCACTCGCAAAACGACCTATTCTCTTACAAAATCAGAACTAAAAACAGAAAAGCAAGATTTACAAAACCTTTCTTGGAATCAAAATAACTTCTCAGAATCTTTTTCTATTGTGTTTTTGTGTCTTGCGTTTGTCGTGAGTTTTGGAGCGTTGATCAGCCTAGATCTCTTGAAAAATAAGCTTTTGATAAAAATAAGAAATATTTTCTTTTATCTTTTAGTCTTTGGAGTTTTGATTTTTAAACCCACTCTTTTACTTCCCTTTATAGGCAAGTTTTTAGAATCTTCCTCATCTACTTCATTCCCTGCGATGCAGAGCCTTAGCGTGGTGTATTGTATCTTGATGTTTTTGATGCTCTTCTCTCTCCAAAAAACCGCCCGCAAAAACTCCATCATCCCAAGCTAAAGGAAAGCGATGAGAGAGGAAATCATGATTCTCACCTTAGAGCTAGAATCTCAAATTGATATTCTGGTCTGTATCTTCTATACTCTTATGGGTGAGAGGAGGGGGATTATGGTTGCTAAAGGGTAATAATGCTTTATGATGATTTAATTGAAAGGATTTTTGGTCAAGATATTTCATATTCCTTTGAACTTGGAATGATAGAAATTGTTGAACAAGAAATTGATGAATGTGATTTTGAAGATATAGATTCGCACATTGGGATGTATTTCACAAAATGCACTTTTTTAGAAACTGTATCTTTTGCAAATTTGAAGAGAATTGAAGTAAGGCAATGTATTTTTGAGCAAGATGTAAATTTTTCTTCTATACCCGAGATTCAATTTGATGAGTGTGTTTTTAATGGCACTGTTAATGTGCATAAAAGCAGTTGTTTGTATTGGTATTTTGGCAAAAATACCTTTAGGCATGGTTTTTGGTTTGAGCGAACGGTGGGAGAACGCATATCTTTTTGTCAAAATACCTTCGATGAGTTTTTGTATTGGAATCAAAATCAATTCGATGTGATAACAATGAATCAGAACAAAATGCATGATTTGCATATTCGAGAAAGTATTTTTAATATTTTAGAAATGGATTTCAATAAAATAGAGAGAGCTGATTTTTTATTATCTACTTTTGAAAAATCAACGGAAATCATCAATTCAAATTTTCAAATAATAAATTTTCAAGATTC
This sequence comes from Helicobacter kayseriensis, assembly GCF_021300655.1. Lineage (NCBI taxonomy): Bacteria > Pseudomonadati > Campylobacterota > Epsilonproteobacteria > Campylobacterales > Helicobacteraceae > Helicobacter > Helicobacter kayseriensis. The sequence goes on along the minus strand of NZ_JAJTNB010000007.1, from coordinate 62,869 downwards.
AAAGTTTTTGTCATTTCTGATTCTTGATGGAAGTAAATTTGAGAAATTTTTTAATTTTACTAATATTCAGTGTATTGAAATTCCAAACATTTCAAAAGCATTTCTTGTTGGAAAAATTCAGACATCAGAACAAGCTTTTTTCTATTCCTTTAGGGAGTTGGCAGGAAAAAGAGAATTTCGCATTGATTTACGAAAATGTTTTCAAACACTTAAAGATAACTATATCAAACAAAATAATCTTCTAGATAGTTTGGACTATCACAGAATGGAACTCTATTGCAAAGAGATTGAACTAGATTCTAAAAACCCTCCAATCCTCTCTAGAGAATGGATTGATAAATGGCAACTTTTTTTCTATCGCCAAACCTCAGACCACCACACGGATTTGCTACAAATCATTTCTTGGATAGTTGTTGCGATTGGGGGCTTTGGACTTGCTCTTTTTGCTTGTAAATATGGGACAAATCTTCAAGCCTTTATTGATAGTCATTCCAAGGGCACTCTTATAGGGTTTTTCAATGTGCCTTTTTTCACACAAAGCAAAATAATAGACTTAGTCTATCTCGTTGGATTTTGCAGTCTCTTTTGGAGATGGAGCAGACTACTCTTTTTTTCTGGTGTTACTTTTTGGATTGCCTATTGCAAGCCTTCTCTTATCTTTGGAGTGATGAATCTTATCGATAGATCTCCTCGCTCGGGTGTTGAAAACCTCCTTTTGGTTTTCTATACTCTTGTGATGATTCTCTTGCTCTTCTCCCTCCAAAAAACCGCCCGCAAAAACTCTATCGTGCCAAGCTAACCCTTATTCTCACAAAGAGAGATGATAAAAAACTCTAATCAGATTAAAAATCAAGAAGCTAGGAGTGAAAATGAGAAGCTTTATGATGAGAAGTCTTGGCGAAGTGATGGAGAGTTATTGCTATTTTTTCTCTCTTCGTTTTGGTAATATGGCACATGATTTTTACGCTATTTGATGGGAGGAGCTAATGGAAAAAACAATACTTGAAGTAGCCACAATGTTTGAAGATTTTGATTTCCTAGGTTCACGAGATAGTGGAGAGATTTTGCGTAAAAGAATTATTGAATTATTAGAAACAAAAGATTGGCAAGTTGTTGTTGATTTCCAGAGGATAGACAGAGTTTCCCATTCGTTTGCTGATGAGGTTTTTGGTTTATTGTATGCAAAGTTTGGACTTGATGTTATCAAGAGGAAGATTGTGCTTGAAAATGCACAGGACAACATAAAAAACTTAGCAAATTTTGTCATCAAAGAACGAGCTCGCAAAAATAATGCTTCATCAAGATCTAAATAAAATACTCACACAAATTCAAAATCAAGACACATTAGAAAAAGAGTTTCTTACACCACTTAAGGTGTTGATTCTGAAAAGTTTTTTGACACAAAGTAAGATTCACGAGATTTTAAATAGCTATTTTGACAATATGAATCGTTTGTCTTGTGCTGGAAAAACATACACTCCTATTCAAAAAGTTAATCAAAGAGGAGAAATCGAAAGTTTAACCAAACAAATAGTTCAAACTATAGTTTCACAACTTTCTGGAAAAGAAGATTTAGCAAAAGACCTCAAAGATTGTTTGAATTATGTTGTGTCAGAACTCTTGAATAATGTTGCAGACCACTCTGGCTCTTATGGTTGGACAATGGCACAATATTATCCTACAAAGCGTATTGTTGAAGTTGCTGTTATTGATATGGGATGCGGGTTTTTGCGTAGGCTTTCTTCGAAATTTTTAAATATCAAGTCTGAGATTGAGGCTATAGATGAGGCAGTCAAAAAGGGGATCACCGCAAGCATGCCGACTATCTATGGGAGTGAAAGAAATTCTGGTTTTGGTCTTTTTATCATTTTAAGTCTTGCTAAGCAAATTGGAAATTCAGAGCTTTTGGTTGTTTCAAATGATTCTGCAGTATCTTTTTATAATCACACAAGAGAGGAGATTAGGTTGCCATTCTCAATTGATGGAAGTTTGATTTGCTTTTCGCTGGATGTAAATAAGCTTGAAGAGATTGAATATGATATTGATGTGCTTATCAATTTCTCACGATTTGAAGATGAGGAATTTGCCGATGATGAAAGTGAGGAGTTTGAGATTTTTTGAAATAGTTTTATGATTGAAGTTTTCTTCGGCGATAACGATATCTCAAGCTTCTACTCTTGTATTTTTTGACATATTGTTTGTAATTTTCAAGTTTTTCTTGATGGCTTGAAGATATGTAGAACAAAGTCTAGGCACCTGTATGATGGTATTGCTTTTTGAAGATTAAAGCTTATTTGGGAAATAATTTTTTCTTTTTGATTCTTTCAAGTGGTGTCTATATCGGTGTTTTTTGAGTATTTTGGAAGAAATAATTTTTGAAGCTTGGGGAAAATCCCTGAATCTTGGTTTAGATTCCCTATCCATTAGGGGATAGGGGGAGGGATGGATATTTAGCGAAACCATCCAAATTTTTTGAAGATTTGCTCAGCTTCTTTGCTAGAGAGAAATTTCACGAAGTCCTGTGCTTCTTGTGAGGCATTTTTGATCAAAACGACATTGAAAGTCCTATAAACGACTAAATCTTTCTCGATCGCGACGACATCGCCATAGTCGGGATTGCTTTTTGCCCAGTCTAGCCAAGTGATCCACGCATCCACTTCTTTATCTAAGAAGAGTTTTTTAGCACTGCCACTATTGGGGACATAGGCGATGATATTGGATCGGAAATTTGCGATTGTCTTGAGATCTTTGGTGCGTCCGATCATATCTTCCCACACTCCTGTTCCTGAGGTGTTGCTTTTGCCTGCACCCTCTGGGACGACGATACGCACTTTTTTGTTGGCAAGATCTTTGAGTCCTTTGATTTTGAGTGGATTGCCCTTTTGTGTCAAGATGATTGCTTCTCTAAGATAGAGAGGTTTGATCTCTTTTGGATCAAATTTGTCTCCAAAATCTGTCGCAATCGCAACCGCTGATTGATCTGATGCGCCAAAAAGAATATCCGCATTTTGCTCTGCTTTTTCTTGCCATGTTTTTTGTGGGCCAAAATTGACATTGACTTTGATCCCTGTCTGCTTTTCATAAACCTTTGCGATCTCTTGGAGCGCTGTGTGTGGCCCTCCTGGTCCATAGAGATTGATCTCTGCATGGAGTAATAGACTCACAAGAATAGTAAAAAATAAGAATTTTTTCATTTTTGCTCCTTTAATGATAAACCTTAAGTATTGGCAATCTCCATAAACCGACTTTAAATAAGCGCAAGATTTGGCTAAAAGCGATAAGCATACGAAAATGAAAAATAGCTTGGCGTGCTAGAGATACTTTGTCTAATAAGTCCCAATGTGCCATCATTGTAAGATTGCTCTCCCTCTGAAGTGAAATGCAAAACACCTCCAAAGCGATAATTGAGAGCAAACTGATGTGCTTGATAATAATAGTGTAAGCCAATAGAGGGATAGATAGAATGCTCTGTAGGAGAGGATACTTGATGGGTTTTGTGATACCTAAGATAAGAATCTTTGTCATTTCCATAGATTGCAGAGATTTCCCCACTTTCAAAGCCAAAATGTGTATAGCGATACCCTACTCCAAGATTGAGTCCTAGCGCATGATCTCTCATCTCCCAAAAATCCCAAAGAAACTCAAGATCAAGCCCTGTTTTGATAAGGAGAAAGTCGCTATCGTATTTTTCATATAGATTTGTTTCAGAATCAAAAAATTTCATTCTCTGTCTAAGCGATCCAAGTCCAAAGTATCCAGATGCGCGAAGCCCTAGGCTTTGTGTGAAATAATGTTGATAGCCAAGTTTGATCCCTCCATTGAAAGAAAAAGAAGTGTCATTAATAGGGGATTGTCCATAGCGCGTGTGTAGATCGATCCATCCTTCTTCATCATCCCAAGATAGAGGGGGTTTAAACTGGCTGCCTTCAAGATTTCCTTCGATTCCGATAAGCATTCCTGATTTGCTTTCTATTCCGTTTGTGATTACAATGCTTAAAAACATTAGAGTGATGATACGTTTCATGTCTGTTTCCTTTCAGGTTTTTATTTAGATTGTATTTTTAATTTAAATTATGTTTCCATTCCATTTTTAAAAGCGATAAGCATACGAAAATGAAAAATAGCTTGGCGTGCTAGAAATATTTTGTTTAAAAAGATATTCTTTTCGTGAACCATTTTCTATATATTTCCATTTTGAATCAAAATGCAAAACACCTCCAAAGCGATAATTGAGAGCAAACTGATGTGCTTGATAATAATAGTGTAAGCCAATTGAAGGGTAGATCGAATGTTCTGTGGGGAGCTCTTTGGCAGTGATTTTGTCTATATTATCAATGCGAAGATCACCAAATCCAATAAGCCTAAATTGTCCACTTTCAAAGCCAAAATGTGTATAGCGATACCCTACTCCAAGATTGAGTCCTAGCGCATGATCTCCCCTCTCCCAAAAATCCCAAAGAAACTCAAGATCAAGCCCTGTTTTGATAAGGAGGTAGTTGTTTTCATAGCTAGAAATGAATTTTTGAGGGGCATCAAGATATTCGACATTCTCTTTAAGTGATCCAAGTCCAAAGTATCCAGATGCGCGAAGCCCTAGGCTTTGTGTGAAATAATGTTGATAGCCAAGCTTAACCCCTCCATTGAAAGAGACAGAAGTTTCCCCTGATGCATCAAGTCTATTATAAAGATCTACCCATCGCCCCCTGTCATTAATTAGTGGTCGATCAAATCGACTACTTTCAAGATTCCCTTCGATTCCAATGAGTATTCCTGACTTATTTTCCATTCCATTTGCGATGAGAATGCTAAAAAGCACCAAAGCTATAATGCGATGATATTTCATATGGTGTTTCCTTGTAAAGTTTTTAAGCATTCTACAAAAAAATAAGATTTAGAGAGCAAGAAGTGCACTCAAGCTTATTGCTTGAGTGCTAGGAGAGTGTTGAGGATTTGATCAGAGGTTGTGACAGTTTTGGAGTTGGCTTGGAATCCTCTTTGAGTGACGATGAGCTGGGTGAGGCTTCTGCTCAAATCCACATTACTCATTTCTAGTTTGCTTCCAGAGATTCCCCCTCGCTTTCCTGTGTTGGGCGCTCCGATTGTGGGTGCTCCAGAGTTTGAGCTTTGGCTAAAGAGGTTTCCTCCTTCTGCACGAAGTCCTGCGTTATTGGCAAAGTTGGCAAGTGCGACTTGAGCAAGCGCAAGGGTGCGCCCATTGCTAAAGGCTCCCAAAAGTGTCCCATTGTTATCAAATCGAATATCTGCAAGATCTCCTGCTTGATATCCATTTTGATCGATAGCATAAGTCTCAGAGATTTTATCCACGCTTGTAAGACCATCAAAAGATTTATTTGATCCAAAGGCTAGATCGATTCTTTGAGGAGTTTTGGCTCCATTTTGAGGTTCAAGCTCGATTGCAGGGGGATAGATACCCGCAAGGCTTCCATCTCCATTGAATGTGACTCTGCCGCCCTCCAAAATATTTGGATAAGCTTCGCTTGCCCCTACAAGTCTTGCTGGAGTGGGAACAATAGCACGGAATTTCCATTCTAAAGGACCGCTTTTGTAAAATTCGATTCTGACATTGTGCTTAGAGCCTAAAGAATCAAAGACATCAATGCTTGCATTGTGGATAGCTTTTGTAAAACGCTCGCTTGTTGTAGGTTTTCCACCCTCGACCAGAGCTGTTGTATTGAGTGCCGCCATCGCATCTTTAAAAAGCACATTGCTTGCGATATTGTCAGAAGAGTAGCTTGTAACCAAAACATTCAAAATATCATCTTGTCCATTTCCATCATCCTTATTGAGGATTTCAAACATTCCATATTGATTGACGGTGACTGAAACTGTTGAGGTGCTATCTTTGTATGGACCATCAGGATTTTTGACCATATTGGCATCATGTTGCATTAGTTCTCTGAGTTGTTCTGTGGTTTTAAATTGTCCTGTGGTGAAATCAGGCTCATTGTTTGTAGTGTATTTGTAGCGGAATGAAGTGATATCAGCATCTCCATTGGCAAAGTTTGCAAACACTCCTGTCCCTGAATCGGTGATAATGATGTTTTTGAGATTTTCATTTCCATCAAGTTCATTTTTGTTTTCAAGTCTAAGCACACCATTTTCGATAAATGCTGTTACGCCGGTTTGTTTGGTAGCGGCATTGATCGCATCTTTTGCTGCAGTTAGAGAGCTAATTCCGCTTGCATTAGAATCATTGCTAAAACTAATTAGCGCACCATTGAGCCCTAGAGTGCTTACTCCTGAAGTGTCTTTGATCTCTCGGAGCATTTGAGAGTTTTTGTAGCTCACCCAGATCCCTTGATCTTCTGTGAGAGCCATTGCATCTCCCTCAGAGTTGAAAAGAACGCCCATATCCTCTGCATTTTGTTGGAGTTTGAATTTGGAATCATAGATAGGATTTGTTCCATCTGCTTTTGTTCTGACTGCAGAATCAAGGACAGAAATGCTTTCCATTTGTTCGATTTTTCGCCCAGAGTTGAGATTGGCACGCAAAGAGATTGAAGAAGAAGAGCGTGCGGGCATAACCATTGATGGATCAATTTGGATTCCTTGGGCAGGACCTGAGTTATCGACTTTAAACATTGTTTGATCTGTAAGGTTTTCAAGATTGCTATCTCTCACCCATCCTTGCACAACTTGTCCGCCTGTTGTGACAAGATTCCCATTTGCATCAAAAAGAAATTCCCCATTTCTTGTAAATTTTTGAGTCACCCCTTTGTCTGAGCTGACGACAAAGAAACCATCTCCCTCAATAGCCAAATCAGATTTGACATCTGTGTTTTGCAAACTCCCTTGAGAAAAAACCTTTGTTGTTGCGCCTATGCCAACGCCTAGCCCTATAGATTTGTCGTTTTGTCCGCCCAAACCTGTATTCAGTGGGGAGGTCGCAGCATTGCTGACTTGTGAGAGCATATCTGTAAAGGATGCTCTAGAGTATTTAAATCCCACTGTATTGACATTGGCGATATTGTTACTCTCAACATCTAAAGCGACTTGATGAGCTTGCATTCCACCCACACCTGACCATAATGATCTCAACATTTTTTATCCTTCTTCAATAATTTTTGAAACTTACAAAGCAAAACTTATTCCAAAAAGATAGAATCTTCCAAAAACAAAAGATGTAAATATAATGAAAGAGAATCTGGAGAATAGCTTTTCAAAAATCTTAACTGAGATATTGCTTCATCCGCCCATAGATTATCAAAATCTAGTTTTGATTTCTGAGCTTAAAAATGCGACTTGGGGGGTTTTGAGGATACAGCCCATTGAGCATCAAAAGACGCATAAAGTATTGAAAATTAGAGCATTGATTTTAGATTTTGATCAAACCCTTGAGGTTACGATTTTTCACCCCAAGCCTTTTCATTTGATTCTTTTTTCTATCGGAAAGATAGTTTATGTTTATGGGATGCTTCAAAAAAGATTTGGTTATGAGATGATTCAGCCAAAGATTGTGAAAGAATTTGGTGAGATTATTCCTGTCTTTTCTAGAAATAAAGCCAAAAATTCACAGATGCGTAAGCTCATCAAAGAATATCTTACTCAAGAGAATCTAGAAAAGATGCTATTGCCCAAGGCAGTGATTGAGGAGGTGATGCAGGTGTTTTATCCATCTTTTGAGTTTTTTGTGCAATTTGAAAAATACAAAGGATTACCTCCAAAAACTTTGGAAATTTTTAAAATGCTTGAAATTTGTTTTCATCTTCATAAAATGCGTAAAAAAAAGAAGCTCTTTCCCTCAAAATTTCAATGCCATGGTGATTATGCACATTTTATCTCTTCTCTTCCTTTTGTATTGACTCAGGGACAGAATCAGGCAATTGCAGAAATTTCTAAAGATCTCAAGAGTCCTATTGCTTGCAAGAGGATTGTGATGGGAGATGTGGGGTGTGGCAAAACGATTGTGATTTTGGCAAGTGTGATGATGGTGTATCCCTATAAGTCGATTTTGATGGCACCTACGACAATCTTAGCACAACAACTTTATCAAGAAGCTCTAAAATTTCTTCCCCCATCGCTTTCAGTGGGACTATTTACAAGTGAAAGCAAGGAGCAGAATTTTTTGGGGTTTGATTTTGTGATTGGCACTCAAGCATTGCTTTATAAAAATGAAAATCTCAGTGATTTTGCTCTTGTGATGACAGATGAGCAACATCGATTTGGGACGATGCAACGCCATACATTAGAAAAATTTGCAAGCAAAGGAGGGAAGAAGCCCCATATCTTGCAATTCTCAGCCACTCCTATCCCTAGGACAATGGCGATGTTGCAATCAGAACTCATTGCTCATACATTTATTCTAGATACTCCTTTTAAAAAAGATATTTCAACACAAGTGTTTAGAAAAAAAGATTTTCCTGCTTTGTTAGATCATATCCGATCAGAGATCGCACAAGATCATCAAGTCGCGATCGTTTATCCTTTGGTAGAAGAGAGCGAGAATTTTTCTTATATGCCTCTAAAAAAAGCGCAAGAGTATTGGTGCAAGCATTTTGAGAGGGTATATAGCACAAGCGGAGGGGATAAGAATAAAGATGAGGTGATTGAGGAGTTTAGGGATAAGGGGGCGATTTTATTGAGCACAACGGTGATTGAGGTGGGAATCTCTCTTCCGCGTTTAAGCACGATTGTGATTGTGGGTGCTGAGAGAATGGGGTTTGCGACACTTCATCAATTGCGTGGGAGGGTGAGTCGCAATGGGCTGAAGGGATATTGTTTTTTATTTACTCATCAGGAGCACTCTAGGCGCTTGGATGAATTTGTAAGGACAAAAAATGGATTTGAAATTGCCGAGCTTGATTTGCGTTATAGGAAATCTGGAGATTTGCTTGAGGGCAAAAATCAAAGCGGAGATGAATTTGTGTTTTTTGACCCTGCTCAAGACCTCCAAATCCTGCAAAAAGCAAAGGAACTCCAAATCAAAATATAGATATAATTGCTCCTTTTTGTTTGAATCGTAAAATATAATTTTTAGGAAATGTGATTGAAAAAAATACTTCTTTTTTTCTTGATGGTAGGCATAATCTTTGCAGAGACTGCCCTTATCCCCCCAAAGATTTCAAAGTCTCAAAAGGGCGATATTGTCAAAGCAGTCAAATACCACAATATCGTCTATATCTCTGAAGTCATTGCAAATGAAATCTCAGGTATTTCTACCGGAGAAAAACTGGATTATAAAGCATTAGATCGAGCGATTCGGTCGTTTTATGATCAAGGGTATTTTGAAGATATTTGGGTGAGCTTTGATTCGGGTGTGCTGAATTTTTACTTCAAAGAAAAGCCAAGAATAGGAAGTATAGAAATCAAAGGCTATGGGAATGAGTCGGATCGAACCGCTTTGATTGAGCAATTGGGGCTCAAGCGTGGGGATATGTTTGATGCGATCAAGCTTGAAAAATCCAAGCAAACGATCAAAGCAGTCTTGGAACAAAAGGGATATTATGGGAGTGTGATTGAATTCCAATCTGAACCTATTGCACAGAGCAATGCCTATAACTTAACAGTCAATATCAACCAAGGGAATGAGATCATTATCCGAAAGGCAGTCTATGAGGGAAGAAAAGAGCTATCTGTCAAAGATATTGAGGCATTGAGTGCCAACAAAGAACGAGATTTTATGGGGTGGATGTGGGGATTGAATGATGGAAAACTTCACTTAAGTGAGTTGGAATACGATCCTTTGAGAATCCAAGATGCTTATATGCGAAAAGGATTTTTGGATGCTCAAATTTCCTCTCCATTTTTGAGTGTAAATTTTAATGATTACAATGCAAAACTTTTCTATAAGATCACAGAGGGGACGCGTTATAAAGTTTCTGATATTGAGATTGTCTTAGAAACTCCTGTGATTCCTGAAGATCAACTTTACTTTGGGCTCAAACTCAAAAAGGGAGAGTATTTTGATGTGCAAAATCTCAGAGCAGATATGGATTTGATTAAAACAAAAGTTGCTGATATTGGCTATCCCTTTGCCAATGTCAATCCTGATTTGGACAAAAGTGATGGCGAAGTAAAGGTGATTTACTATGTCAGTGTAGGGAAGAAGGTTTATATTAATGATGTGATTATTTCGGGGAATACTCGCACAAGTGATCGCATTATAAGGCGTGAGATCTTGCTTGCACCGGGGGATTTATATAATCTCACAAGTGTTAGAGAATCTGAAAATGCATTGAGAAGATTGGGATTTTTTGAATCTGTCAAAATCGACACAAGACGCATCAGTGAAGATTCAATGGATCTTTTGGTGAGCGTTGTAGAGACTAGGACGGGTGAATTGATGTTTGGCTTGGGGTATGGAAGCTATGACAAAATCACTGTGAATGCCTCTGTGAGAGAGAGAAATCTCTTTGGAACAGGAAATAGCGGTCAAGTCTATATGGATATTTCCAAAACTCGTCAAATGTATAATATCGGACTGACAAATCCTAGAATCTTTGATAGTCGCTTTAGCTTTTCATTTGAGGTTTTTAGAAGCTCTTATGTGGATTGGAATTACACAGAGACCAATACTGGATTTACAACCTCTGTTGGACGACTTTTGACCAATACTTTAAGATTTTCTTTGGCCTTTGGGGTAGGGCGCACCAACATCACAGACTTTGCAGGAGGGACAGAGAGCTTCTATCGCACGATTTTTACCAATCCTAATCCTTGGAAAATCTCTCTTACCCCAAGTTTGAGTTTTGATAATACAGATAATTATTACTTCCCACAAAATGGAATCATCGCCTCTACTTATGTTGAATATGCAGGGCTTGGAGGAGATGAAAATTACACAAAGCTCTATGGAAAGTTTGCGATTTATCATCATCTCAAAAAATGGATGCCTATTGATTTGATTGCGCGATACAAGGCTCAAGCGGGATATGTGTTTGAAGAGGGATATACTCCTATTAACAATCTCTTCTCTATGGGTGGGATTAGCACGGTTAGAGGGTATCAGAGTGGCTCTCTCTCTCCTGCTCCTGTGGGATTCGATGGTTTATATGTGGGTGGAAATTATATGTTTACAAACTCGATTGAATTGAGCTATGGGCTTTTGGAATCATTGCAGATGAGGGTTTCTGCTTTTTATGATTTTGGGATTATTGGAAATCACAAGAGAAATTTTCCTTATCCTTATGTGTTGAGCGATAAGCCTATTGTGCGTCAATCTGCTGGACTTGCAATTGAATGGGTTTCTCCTATTGGGCCTATCGTGCTTGTCTTTCCTTGGGCGATCAAGCCTCAACCTGGAGATAAAACCTCAAACTTTGAATTTACAATGGGGACAAGATTCTAATGAAACGCTATAGTGAAAAAGAAGCTTTAGAAGTATTGCAACATTTTCCTCTTAAGACATTGGGAAAAATGGCCAACGAAGTAAGAAAAAGCCTCCATCCTCAAGATATTACGACTTTTATCATTGATCGCAATATTAATTACACCAATATTTGTTGGGTGGATTGTAAATTTTGTGCCTTTAAAAGAAGAGTGAATGAAGAGGGAACTTATATTTTAAGTTTTGAGGAAATTGATGCAAAAATTGATGAATTGATTGAGATTGGCGGGACTCAGATTCTGTTTCAAGGGGGAGTGCATCCTAAGCTAAAGATAGAATGGTATGAAGACTTAGTATCCCATATTCACAAAAAATATCCCAAGATCACCATCCATGGATTTTCAGCTATTGAGATTAATTACATCGCCAAAATTTCCCAAATCCCTATTTCAGAAGTGCTTATGCGTCTTCAAAGTGCTGGACTTAGTTCCATCCCTGGGGCAGGTGCTGAGATATTGAGCGATCGCGTTAGAGATGTGATTGCTCCCAAAAAGCTTTCTGTCAATGAGTGGCTAGAAGTGCATCGTGAAGCTCATAAAATCGGAATGAAAACAACAGCAACGATGATGTTTGGCAGTGTCGAAAAAGATGAAGATATTATTGAGCATCTTACTCATATTCGTAATTTGCAAGATGAATATGGAGGATTTCGAGCATTTATTGCATGGAGTTTTCAACCAAAATATACTCCACTGCATCACGAATTTCCTCATTTGTTTTCGGCAAGTTCAAACCGCTATTTGAGAATCTTGGCAACCTCAAGACTCTTTTTGGATAATGTCAAAAATATCCAAAGCTCTTGGGTGACGCAGGGAAGACATATTGGACAACTCGCTTTGCTTTTTGGAGCCAATGATCTAGGAAGTGTTATGATGGAGGAAAATGTCGTTTCAAGTGCTGGGGTCAGTCATCGTATGAATACACAAGAGATGATTGCTCTTATCAAAGATCTTGGCTTTATCCCCGCTAAGCGCAATACAGCTTATGAGATTTTGGAGGAATATGTATGAGAAGCTTGATTTTATTTATGTTTGTGTTAGGAGGAATTATGCTCGGTGCAAATCTTAAAACGATTCAGATCAATGGAATCAAAATCCCAGTGATTTATGAGAAAAGTTCTATTATTCCTACTGGGGCAGTCCAACTTGTCTTTTCTGGATCAGGAAGCGCATATAATGAGGGTATTCAAGGACTTTCCTATCTTTCTTCTTTGCTTTTAAATGAGGGGACAAAGGAGTTTGGTGGAGTGAAATTTGCCTCTCTTTTGGAAGAAAAGGCGATTTCTTTGTATGCATCTAGCTCTCAAGAGTTTCTTGAAATTGACCTTTCTTTTTTGAAAGATCAGGAAGAAGAAGCCCTAAAATTGCTTGCAATGCTTTTGCAGTCTCCAAATCTTACAGAAAAGGCACTAAATAAGGTGAAGCAAACAGCTACAGCCTCATTGCTGGCAAAAGAAAACGATTATGACTATCTTGCAAGCATTGGATTATCACAAATGCTATTTAAAAATACCCCATTGCAATATCCCTCTCGCGGGAATCCAAGGTCAATCCAAGCTATCTCTTTAAAACAGATTAAAGATTATTTAGATCGTTCTTTGTCTGTCTCAAATCTCAACATTGTCGTAGGCGGAGATCTTGAGATTGATTTGACACTTGAGAGGCTTGTTAAGATTTTAGAAAAACTTCCTATCGGTCAAAAAAGCCAAGCAAGGCATTATGATGCCAATGCAGAAGCTCAAAGCAAAACGCAATATAAGCCTACAGAGCAAGCTTATATTTATTTTGGCTCACCTTTTGTTTTGAAAGATTATAAAAATGAAGCTTATAAAGCCAAGGTGATGAGTTTTATTCTTGGGGCAAGTGGGTTTGGATCAAGAATGATGGAAGAGATTAGGGTAAAAAATGGTCTTGCATATTCGGCTTATATGCGTGTCAATCTTTCTAAGCTTGCAACTTATGCAAGTGGATACCTTCAAACAAAAATCGCCAATCAAGATCAAAGTATCAAACTTGTCAAAAAAGTCGTTGAAGGCTTTGTCAAAAATGGTGCAACGCAAGAAGAACTTGATGGAGCCAAAAAGTTTCTCTTAGGGAGTGAGCCATTGCGCAATGAGACATTAAGTCAGCGCTTAGGCACAGCATTTTCAAATTATTTTTTGGGATTGAGTCTTGATTACCAAAAGCAAGAATTGCAAAAAATCCAAGATCTTAGCCTTGATGAACTCAATGATTTTATTGCATCACATAAGGAAATTTTAGATTTGAGTTTTAGTATCGTGACGAAGTAGGCTATTGTAGGCTTTAAAAAAGGGGTGGATTGATTTGTGTTTTATTAAATCGATTATTTTGAATATCAGTTGTTCTGTGAAATTTCCTAGGATTGTAGATTTGTTTTTTAAAATGAGAATTAATTAAATAGCTTTGTCTATTGGGTTTTTTGGAACATTAGATTAATCTTATGATCATTTTCTAATTGTCATAATACGTCCTCTAAAATGACTTTGTATTCTCTACCAAGCAAAACCTTTAAATCCCCAATTTAGCCCAAAATGACCTAGAGATTTTGTGTGTTTTTTGTTCTATCAAAAGTAATAATTGTAAACTTGCTATAAGATAATTCAATAGTTTTTAAATATAATTAACTTTCTATAATATGTACTAGAAAACAAATAAACAACAAAATAAATATGGAGAAGGCTCATGAAAAAGAAAATCATAAATTCTGCTAATGGGGAGAATGGGCCCTTTAAAGAAAAATCTTTTACATCTTTGATGGCATTAGGGTTGAGCTCATTGCTTCATAGTCTTGCTATTGCAGATGAAGCGGTGGATAATCTGAAAAAAGTCTTAGAACAACAAGAGAAGGATAATCAAACTCTAAAGAATCGAATTCTTGAGGGATATTCTCCTGTTGCGGATTTGAGAAGTAATGCAAAGAGTAAATTAGGACAAACATTTGAAAAGCTAAATTCTTTAAGCTATACAGAAAAGAGTATCGAAGAAAAGGATATAGATAAGGTTTGGCAGTCAAATGTAGATAGCAACATTGCTATTAAAGCTACTAGCTTTGGCGATAGTCCAACACTTCAGCAGCAAACTACCAATATTGCTAGCGGAGCTACAGTTCGTTATATTCTAACCCCAACAGAAGGGCAAGCCGATGATTTTGATACTTTGTTTTTGACGTTTGGTAGGAAAGATTATGTCATCGGCGGCGGCGGAAATCTGTTTGTTGATCTCGATCTTTCTAAGAGTCTTGGAAGCACAAAACGCGGTGTTTTTTACTTCTGGAGAGATTCGCATGCGACATTTGATGTCAATCTTTATATTGATCTACATTCTCAAAAAAATTACAACATTGGTTCTGGTGTTTTTTCCTTAGGGTGGATTAATGGGACTTTTCACAATGCATGGAATAATGTTTTAAAAATCAATAAAAATCTTGGTGTGAGACTTGATGACAAAATGACAGGTATCAATATGATCTTCTCTTCTGATTCTAACGCAAGAACAACAAAAGCCAATGCTCTAGCAGTATTCTCCTATGAGACAGAAGTATATATCAATGCAAGAGAAGATGGAAGTGTGTATGACACAAACAATGTGATACAAATTGAAAATGGATCACTCTATTTTAATTTTAATCCTATGTATCCAGAAAGCGACAAAGGTTCTAAAAGCTATATTAATTTTTCCAATCCTTCTAGCTATCTCATAGGTGATTTGGCGATTACTGGACAGAATGATTCAACAATTTCTTCTGTAAATTTAACTTTTGGCAATGGAGCATTCTGGAAGGGGAACGCTATTCTTGATTTTAATGATAGTAAAGATAGTTCTGTCGTATCTCTTGATCACGCCACATGGACAGGAAGCGTTTATGATATTAGAAGCCCAAAAAACTCAAAGATTATCCTCGTTAATTCTTCTCTAGAAGGGGATCTTAATATTACCAATGATGCTCATAGCTCATATCTTTTTAATCAATCTGATTTTAAAGGAAGTATTAAGGGCGGGAGCTGGAGCAATCAATCGTTTCAAACAAATGGTGGCGGAGGCACCAACAGCACCATTGTTTTCACAAACACTGCTGGGAGAACTTTTGGAGATGGAAACAATAATATTGTAGATCAAAGCTTCAGAGGAGATATAGTCGGTAGCTTTAATGTATCTGCAGACTCTACAACAACTATCAAGGGAGGAAGTGATGGTAGTAAAGGTTTCCTAGGAAGTGGAAAAAATCTCTTGACCTTTGATTTTAGAAATAATGCCAAAAGCGGTGCTGAAGGTAAGCAATTCACCATCAGTGGAGGAAATGCAGATTCTGTGTATGTGATGAGTGGATTTCAGCAAAAGGGTTCAAATGAGCTTGATTTAAGCAGTCTTGATAATAATGGCAATTCTCTTTATAAAAAACTTGAAAATGCAGGAATCAAAATCAAAGTAGAAGCACAAAATGGACAAAGCGGGCATCTCAATGGAACTCTCCTCTTTCAAAAAACAAATATCAAAGTCAGTGACAATGGAAATGCTCTTTTTGCCACAAAAGAAAATATCGTAGGTTCTAACAATGATCTCAATGGTTTGGCAATGGGAGCGATGTTTGGAAATGCTATTTGGAATGATGCAAACAATGATGGGTATATCACTAAAGATGAGATCGCTGCTAATTCTGGTGGGGTAAATTATAAACTTAGCAGTGGAAGTACTTCAACCATTGATGGAGTCAATGGAGTAGATGAGAGAACTTCCACAGGAAATATTGGAAAAGCTAGCGATGGTGTCAAAAAGAAGATTGGCTTTATCTTTGCAAATGGAACAGGGGAAAATCAAGGCTATGTCTTTGGTGGAGACAAACAGGGCTACGGCGGAATGATCCTAGGTGGAACAGAAGATAGCAAATACTACTTTGCCAATGCTGGATATATCAATAGGTCTCAAGTTGAGGATGCAAAAGGGGATTTAGTCCTATTTAACACTGCTTTCCGTGGGGATTTGGGAGTAAAAAATAAAGATGTTAGCATTATTCTTGATTTCTCTGAAAATCGCAATGGGCTAAGATCAGAAACAGAAGAGGGTAATGCTAATATCGTAGGCTCTGGAAGCAAAAATATCACGTTTAATTTTACGGGTAATACAAAAAAAGAAAAATATGCAGGTGCAGTGGTAGGAGATGCTACAAAAGCAAATGTTACTGAATTGAGGAATACAGTAATGACAGATTCGGCAGATAGTCAGAGTGATTCCGATAAGGCAACTTATACGATGCTCAATCTCAAGAAAGCCGATAGTGATGGGAGCATTTCAGCCAATGATGGGATGCTCACTGTAAGCTTAGAAAAAAAGACAGCAAGCAAAACCCTTATTGATGCAATACGGGGCGCAGGACTTACAAATTTCAATAGCCCTAGCGGAAACAATCTTGGAAATAGTTATGGCAAAGATTCTGCAGAGGGCGAAGCTCAAGCTAGAAAAGATTTGGTGACGGATATTTCAGAACTTTCAAAAACCTCTACTACTCTTTCCCTTAGAGGAACAAGTCTTGATGCTACAAACATTGGTTTTGATGATTATGTCTATGATTTTGCATTTGGAACAGGTTTGGGGGAGATTGAGGGAGTTACGATCGAGGATAGCAAACTCAAAGGAACGATTGATCTGAGTCTAAATAACAATAAGGGACATAAGATTGTGATGAGGGGGGATAGCATCGAGGGAGAGGAAGCTACAATCAAATTCAATAAAGAGAACTTTGGAGGTGATTCAGGAGGAATCTTCTCTTATAATGATTTGACTGCTCAAGATTCTGTCTCTCCAAAAACATTGAAGCTCACTGTGGAGATGGATAATGCAAACTATCTTAGAAGTGGAGATCTTGTTTTTACAAAAACAAATCTTGAAGCTGATAAGCTCTATGCAAATGAGAATGTCAAGGTAAATCTTGATTTTAGAGATGGAAGAACGCTTAAAATCGATGAAATGGGTCTCAAGCTTGCTGGAGATGATAATCTAGTTGTTCATGGAAGAATTCAAAAATCTTCAAAAGAAATGAGCGCTGATGCTGCAACACTCCCAACTATCAAAGTTTCTGTCGATAATGGATATTCGGGAAAAATTGAATTGATCAATACAGGCGCTCAACTTGTTTTTAAAAACACAAATCAAAATGCTTGGTCTTCAAAAACAGCCCATTCTTTTGATCTTAGAGGAACAAGTTTAGATGTTCAAGGTGATCTTCTTGGGGGACAACTTGAGAGTGAAAGTTTCAATATGGTTTTTGCCAAGGGAGATAATGTTGAAACGACAGTTGAGAGGAATGATAAAGAGGGTAGTGGTTATTATAAAATCACAGAAGAGGGCTCAAATAATGGGCATTCAGGAAAATATGAAAATGGCGTATATGATGGAAACTACATCGCAGAATCTCAAGGAAAGCTAAAACGATTCAATACGGCTAATTCAGGTTACAATCTCACTTTTGTTGGAAAAGATTCTCATGATTTTAGCGGTCTTGGTAATGACAATAACAACCCCTTTAGACGCGATTCCTCTATGGCTTTTGCAAATGCTGGAAGTATAGATTCACAAAAAATTCAATATCTAACAACAAATAAAGATAGCAAGTCCCAAAAGGTAAAAGTTATCTTAGAAGGAACGAATCTTACAAATGGCAATAGTCTTGTTGCTGGTAACGATGTCGTCAATGTCAATTTTAATATGACATTTATAAAAGAAAGCAATGCCCCCGCTACTTTTGGTGAGGAAAGTATTAAATATGTCAATGCAGACAAGTATAGGGATCTAGCGACGACCAACGCAAATGGTGCCCTAAAAGATTCTATTCTCAAAGTTGCAGAAAGCAAATTAGATGGTGGAGTGGATTTTAAAAATGCAAGCTTTAATGTCCTCTTTGTGGGAGATGGTTCTCAAAGTCTAAGTGATAGTGCTGTCTTTAAGGGCGGATCAGCTTCTTCAGTCGTTACTTTCCGAGATAGTAATTTAAATGCTGGAAATGACACTTCATCTATTCAAAACATCAAAGGAACGATCGCTTTTGACCTTTCTCATGGCAATGAGGATATGCAAATCAGTGGAACACTAAGCAATATGTTTGGAAATGGAAGTAATGAGAGCTATAACGGCACTGGAAAATACCAAACAAATTTTAGTGATGATGTGAGTTTTGATCAACTTGTATTTGTCAGCAAAGAAGAAATTGCAAATGCACATACTCTTGAGAGCTTGAGCTCCAATGGACAATATTTTGGTGATATAGATACCTTTGGAAATCTCGCAAACCAAGATTACTCAGCTCTTGGTTCTATCAAAGATTTGGATACCTCTTCAAGCTCAAGCTTCACTCTTGCAGGTGGATCAACTATCGCCCTTAAGGGTGCAAACCAAGAGATTGTTTTTGTTGGTGAGCGATCTCATGGATTTGATGATGATGGAATTCTTGCAAGAGAATCTACCAAACTTGGAGACTCTACAGGCTCGACATTGACTTTTATTGATGCAGGAGAGCTCAAAGTCGCAAATCTTGTAAATGCTAGTAGTTCTGGACAACAAGGTAGGGGGACGATCAATCTAGTCGGGAGCACAAGTATTGAATTGAAAGAAGTAAGTAGCAGCAGTGGATTAGATGCAAGAAATACAACTCAAAAAACTCTTACGCTTTATGATGCGGGTAGCTCAGATCAACAATCTACTAGAGCAGCCATCACAGGAGAAGGTATCACGATCAATGCCATCTTCACTGGAACAAGAACTCTAGGAGAAGGTGTAGAGATCAAAAATGGTAGCAATGGTGGCGCAAGTAGTGAGTTTAATGGAGCGAAAGCTTCGAATGTGAATATTGGACAAAAGGGCGAAAAAACGATTTATCACCTTTTGTTTGATTACACAGATGCGATGCAGGGCAAAGAGAATTTAGGCTTTGGTCAATACCAAGTGTATCAAGGTAAGATCACAGGACTCACTTCTGATTCGGTGATTAAGTTTAAAAACTCTGGATATCTAAATGGAGATCAAATTGCCAATACAGATGCAATTATTCTTCTAGATAATACACAGCTTAAGAGCGATTTCCGAGGGGATTATGCAGTCTTGGATTATCGTCAAGGCAAAGAAGGGATCGCTGGGAATATCCTCACTTCTGATGTGAGAGAGGCTACTGGTGGCAGTACTCCTGTTTTGAGCCAAAAGGTGCTTACTTTTGATTTCACAGGAACAACAGCTGCGAATGAAAACCTAAAAACTCATCATATCCAAGCAGGTTACAAAGTTGCTCCGGAATACAGTAGCGAGGCCAACTCAATCCTTACTTTCCAAAATGCTCCCAAGATTACATTGGCTAATCAAGAGGGCTCAAGAGATGTCAAAATCACCACAAGCACAATCCTTAAGGGAATCGCAAGCGCAACAGGGTTTGTTCAACTTGCAAGTGCGAAAATTGATGGAAGTGATTTTAATACTAGCAACAAGCAAGGAGATCAAAAAACCTATATCCTCTCAGGCACAGAGCTAGTCTTACAGGGCACAAGTATCGATGCAAGTGGAGCGGGCAATGCGATTGTAGAAAATGACTACAATCTCAATCTTTCTTTTGATCAAAGAGAAAGTGGAAGGGGAATGAGTGGTCTTGAAGAAGAACTCTATAAATCTTCTCTTATAGCACATTCAATCACTTTGGGATCTGCTAAGCAGGCAGGAAGTTTGGGCGATGAAAGCAAGCCTTTGGGATTGTCTTTAAGTTTTCATGATGCGGGTTCTCTTGTGGGTGAGACCAAAGAGGGTGTGAGCAATGTCCTCTCAACTAGTCTTGCAAACAATGCTAGATTTAATCTCTCAGCAGAGAGCTCTAATGGCTATATAGGAACAGTTGTTTTTAATAATCCCACTATTTTAAAAGCAAAAGCTTCTCTCCCTTCATTTGGAATTCCAACGCGTGAAGTTTCCAAAGATAGCTCACTTTCTATCTCTGCAGGTTCTCTTGGATTTGTGGGAGATTTTGTTCAGAGTGATGATCTTGCTTCTGCAGGTAGGGATGCAACAGCAGGAGCGATTAATGTAGCTTTCACTGAGGAAAACAAAACCTATGGAATCTTATCCGGTAGAGGGGAGATGAATATCTCAATCCAAGAAAATGCACTCCTAGATAAAGAGACTGCAAGAAAACTAGGCTATGATGGAAGACTTCAAGATATAAACTTGCTCATTGATGCAAGCAATGCGACAGGATCAAATATCGTTCTAGCTCATAGCGAGGGCACAGGTATAGGAGTGGTTGGAAAGACTATTTCTAGCAGTGGTGCACAAAGTGCATGGACAAATCTCAATCTTGATAACACCCAAGGCAGTGTAATCTTAGATGGTGCATTTGATATAAAAGCAGCAAATATCAACTTTGATGGAATCTCTAAGGCTTTTGCGCTCTCTGGTGATGTGTTCCTCAATGTCGCCAATGGTGCATCTATCACTCTTAAAGATGCAAAAACCACAGATGGGGAGAGTAAAACTCTTATCATCAACTCAAGCACAAAAACTTCAGGGACAAGAAGAGATTTTACTTTCATTAATCTTGATTCAAACATTACTGTTGAGCTAAAGAGTTTGGAGAGTGAAGGCACTCCAAATACAAATGACTGGGGAAGTGGTGGAGATTGGAACTTTAGAGGAACCAATCTTAAGATTACTTCTGCTTTTTGGTCTGAGGGTAGTGCGGGAGATAGATTCCAAAATTATACCTTTGCAAAAGGGGCAGGAACAGAGACAACAAAGGCTAGAGAAGAAAAGACAACTCTTAAGCTTTCAGAACTGACTACAGATGACAAAATCAATGAATCTTCTCTCACAGGAGAGCTTAAGACAACAAATTCAGGAAATAATGTCAAGAACCTAATCCTTAAAAATGCAAAGATGACGTTTATTGGCAAAGATTCATTCGGGATGAGTGGAGGGAATGCAAAAATTGATGGAACCAATGGAAAAATCACCTTTGGCTTTTACAATGGCTTGGTTAAAAGTGGCAATGTGATTTTTGATAATACAAACAATGGAGAGCATGCTAATCTTGGAAAAAATGCAAATATTCAAGATGTTATCACTCTGAGAGGAACAGATACTTTTAACCTTTCTGTGAGAAAGTCAGATGGGGCAGAAGTAGAAAAAGGTCAAAATAACTCTACAATTGATGCAGTGTTTATTAATGGAACTCAAACTCCTAAAACAAGCATTATAGGAGAGCGATATATTGATGCTAATAGTGGTGATGAAGCCCTCAAAGCAACTCTTGCTCAATATGCTACAACCAATGCAGGTGGAGCACTTAGCGAATCGATTCTTAAAACAATGGAATCAAAAGCTTATGGAAATATTGCTTTAGAAGACACAGTCGCAGCGACGATGAAGTTTATTGGAGAAGACTCTCATAGCTTTGATGGAAAAGTCATTGTCAAAGGAAGTGGAGCGAGTGCAGAGTTCTACCAATATACAAAGGCTGATGGCAATCTCTCTACGCCATCAACACAAGCTAGTGATTGGAATCAGATTAAAGTTGATGATAGAGGCAATGTTTCTTTAACTCCTGTTTCAAACCCGACTGCAGGATCTGGCTATAAATATGCTCAACTGATTGGGGGGAATGTAAATTCAAGATTTGATTTTGATCATACGACTGTCGCACTTGATCTTGTAAAGTTTGCAGGCGGAAAGACGATTGTTTATAACTCCAATATAAGCGGGCAAATTGCAGTTCAGGCAAGTGGGGGTGTAGGCAATGGAGGTGCAGATGGCAGAACAGGTGGTTTAAGTATCGCAGAGACATCTTCTACGACCTTATTTTTCAATGCAAAAATGGGCACAGGAAATACTCTAGATGAGCCATCAAGTATTCAAAATCTTACAGAGATTGCTAAGCAATACATTGATTATCACTATACAAGTGCAGAGACAGGACTAGGAATCAATCTTGATTTCACAAACACGCATCAAATGACAAAATCTAACCTTGCAAATAGCAGTGGTAGCAAACAAGGAGAGGGAAAATATGCTCTTGGAACAACACAGAAGCAGACGAATATCATTTTAATCGGTAAAGATTCTGTAAAAACTGAAAATCTAAATCTTGCAATCCAAGAAAATGGAGCCTCTGCCAATAATAAGGGTCAAAGCATTGATCTTTCTTTCTTGCCGGCAAATACAGCTCAAGGAAGTGGAAAATACTCCTATACAATTATTAGTGGTGGAGACCTTGATGGGAAATATATCAACTCAGTCTTAGGATCAGACAGCACGGAAAACACTGATGTATCTGGCGTGGGTCTTACAGTCTTTGGAAAGAGTAAGGTTACTCTTGTGGATACTTATGTGGTGGGTGAGAGAAATTTTGCGCAAGTAGGCTTTATTGATGCAGGTGATTTGAGAAATCAAAAATCTTCTTGGGGTGGAGGTGAGGGAATCGATCAATTCCTTATCTTTGATTTTCATAATGGAGCAAACAATCAAAGCCTTAACAATGGAAGTGCAGATGCTGTCAATAATTCAAGTCACAACTCTCGCTATATCTTTACAAATATTGGATCTAGCACAATTTCTTTAAGTGATGGAGTAAATCTAAGAAGTGCGATCAATGCAGCCCTTAAGTCAAATAGTGGCAGAAATGGCAATAATGATGTTATTGGCAGCAATGTTAGAGGTTATCTAGGACTTAGAGGGGTGAGCGTTGAGGGAAGTATCAATGAAGATTTAGCTTGGTATGACCTTTCAAATGCTTCACAAGCTATAAATACAAATAAAGCAGGAAATTCTGTAGATATCGTCTTTAACTCTACAGAAGATATTTCTTATGTAGATGGATTTGATGAGAGTGGTGAGCACACTTTCAAAATCAAACATAATGGCAAAAATGAAGTAGCCAATATCACAGGAGAGAATACGGGAATCTCTGGTTATGCAATCTTTAAAGCAAGCAATGGGGTAAGGAGATCTGGAACTTCTCTTGAAATCAAAGGAAGTGCTCATAAAGATATTGTGTTTATCGGTGAAAAATCCATTCAAGATGGACAAGGAAATCGTGCTTTTGAAAGCTTAAAGATCTCTGGAGGAAGCAAAGAATCTCGCTATACATTCTATGCTGTAGGGGAGTTGAGTGATGGATTCTTGCAAGGTGTAAAACTCCAAAAATCTCAAGAGAAAAATCTCACAACAGATAGGGCAAATTTTGGAACTTTTGTATTTGCAGGTGGAACGCAGATCACTGGAAATATTGATGTTGATGCTTCTGAACAAGGAGGGGCCAAACTCGTGTTTGATGATGTGGTTTATCGCGGGACACTTTCTGGAAATCTAGAGAAAGATCTCAAGTTTGCACAAGGAAGCAATCATGTCAAAATTATGGATGGAGGAAATGCCTCAATCTATGATTTCTCAGCTCTTTCTGGAGGTAGTATCAACCTTGATATTGATTTTGTTCAAGCGATCCCATATGCCAATTCGAGTGTGAAATACGGTGCTTCTGTGATTAGAGGTTTTGAAAATGGCAATCTCTCTCTTATTGGGTCACTCAAGCTTGCAAAAAGTAGAAATGAGGTAGATCAAGAAGATTACTCTAATTCCTTTGCATTTAACAATCAAGCTAAATGGATTGTGACAGATAACTCAAGGGTAATGAATCTTTCTTTGAGCAATGAAGGAAGTAGTTTTAATCTTGATCTTGCTTCTGCTAAAAGAATGCAAACTTCTTTGGCAGCACAAAGCGAACAAGAAGTTCAGGTCAATAAAGATTTGAGAGTTCTTGAGGTTGGAACCCTTAGCAGTGATGGCGGGCAAGTTCTGCTTGGAACAATGATTGACCAAGAAGATCAGTCCAAGTCAATGAGCGATAAGATCAAAGCTAGTGTTATTGGTTCTGGAACTTTGTATATTACAGCGCAAGATGCAAGTATTACTTCTGGAAATTTTGATACTACGGGGGATAATGCTATTGTTTTGGTTGCAGCTGATAGCTCTTATGGAGAGATTAAAGGAGCTGAGAGAAAAGAGGGTCTTAGCTACGTTATGACGACTTTGGAGCACCAAGTAAATGCAAATGGAGAATTGGGCTCTTGGGAAAAAGTAGAAGATGAGAGTGCTGTAAGCTCTTCAGATTCTCACCGTTGGGTTCTCTCAGGATTTGATACCCGAATCAATCAAGAGTTAGTTGATGAGAGTGGTTTCCTTGTCTCTAACCCCTATCGTATGTTAATGATTGAAACAAATAATCTCAATAAGCGTATGGGAGATCTTAGGGATAATGACTATAATCAGGGTGCTTGGATTAGGGTATTTAATGGGCGCGATAGTGGAGAGGGGAGCCAAAATCTCTATACCAACATTCAACTAGGATATGATTATGCTACGGCTGCCATTGGGTCCAAAAACTATACAGGTGCAGCATTCTCTACTTCAATTGTAGATATCAATGGAAAGCAATATAGTGGTAAGGCAAACACTTATAGTGTTGCGGTGTATAACTCTCATATTGCGGATGATGGATTGTATGTGGATACGATTGCAAAGTATCTTTATACTGATCAGAAGCTTACTCCTTCTGGAAGTTCAGAATCTAGCTTTGGAAATCACGCACTTTCTTTGGGGGTTGAAGTGGGATATAGAGTTTATATGGGTGAGTCTAACTTTTATTTTGAATCTCAGGCAGAGCTAATTGGAGGGCTTATTTTTGGAGTTAAAGATATTGATATGGGGATGATTGGCGGAAGACACATTACAGGTGAGCTCAAAACTACAACCGCATTAAATGCAAGAGTAGGGGTAGTCCAAGGTTATTCTTTAAAAACACAGAGTGGATTTGGAGCTGATTTTAGGTTTGGAACAAGTCTTGTCAATGAATTTGTAAGCGAAAAAAATTCTGTAAGACTTTATGATGGGATTACAGAGGCTAGAACAAGTATTGGCAATGATACTAAAGTGGTGCTTAATGTAGGGACAAGCCTTATCCTCACAGATCAGTGGAGAGTATATCTTGATGCTGAAAAAAGCTTTGGTGGAAGTAGAAATACAGATTATCAAGCCAATGTTGGAGCTAGATTTAGCTTTGGAGATAAGGTTAATTCATTGCCTAAGTCTCAAGAGATTACTCCTCTTAAATTGAAAGATAAAGAAGAGATAAAAAAAGTTCAAGAAACAGAGCAAGAGCAGTAAAACCACAATTTTGCTTCTAGACCTAAAAGTGGGTCTAGAATAGCAAGAGAACGATTCTGCAAACACTTCCTAATTTTCTTCACTTCACTTTTTCTAACCGAAATGATCAAATAAATTTATATTAAAGACTTCAAAAAGTTTAGATATTGATAATTTTTTGGGAATTAAGGGATGTAAATTTTGAGATTAATTTAGAGCGAGTTATTTTCTTAAGTCATTCAGAGATGATAGAGTGTGGATTAAAATTAATCTAGAATACTAAAAACTTCTTTTAAAGAGCAGTTGTAAAGATTGTTTTGATAAGAATTAATTTGATTATTGTTTTTTGATATAGGCAAGGATTTTGGCTTCGATTCTATCTTTGAGGGATTGGGGTTCTAAAACAATAATGTGCGGGATTTGGCTGAGAATCTCACTAATTAGAGCATTTTCATTCTCGCAGAAGAATTCAATGATGAGACTACCATCATTATCTTGCCAGCATTCCTGTTGCTCTCCCCATTGGATTGCTTGAGCATATTTTGAGGCTTGGGGATAGGCAAAGAGAGAGACTTTGCTTTGCTCTTGCTGTGTGCAATCATTCTGTGTGGAGATCAGGTATTTTTGCCTACTGAGTTTGCAATGTGTGATATGTTCCAAAGAAAAGAAAAAAATCTCATTTTTAATATAAGCACGAAGATAGATGCAATGTCTAGTTGCGCAAAGATCGATAGGTTGAGTATGTAGATATTTTTTGTTTTTGTAATTAAAAGAAAGCTTATTTTGCATTTTGAGGGCTTTTTGGATTTGTAAGATTTCTTGAATTTTGTGTGTAATGTTTTTTAGCGGAGTTTCAAATAAACTAGAAGAGGAAAGAGATTTATCCAAAATCTCATTTGCATCAGCTTCAAAGCTTCCTCCGATTTCTTGGATTAAGTTTTCCAATACGCTTATTGCAAAAGCACTTCTTTGATCTTTTTGAGTGCTTCTAAGTCGAAAGCGATTCCCTTCGCGTATAAGAAAATCACTTTTTAATCTTTCTTTTAGATCTCTTTGGATTGTTTTGGTGCTTGTGTGAAACTCCTTTGCCAATGAAGCAATCCTTAGTTCTTCACCACAATAAAGCTTGTCTACAATCTTAGAGAGCCTGTTGTATTTTTCACTCATTTTTGTATCTCTTTGAGAGTGTTTAAGATAGATTCTAGGATTTCTTGAGCTCCTCCTTGTTTAATTTCTTGGGTGAGTTGTTTAGAGATAAAAGACAGATTGAGATCTTGGATTTGATCAATGATTTTTTCAGAGAGTTTATCTTGAGGACATAAAATCCCAAGGGATTTTTGTGTAAAAAAGAGAGCGTTGAAGTATTGATGATCCCCTGCAGCATAAGGATAGGGAATATACACACAAGGCAGTGCATTGGCGCACATTTCCCATACGCTTGAAGCCCCAGAGCGAGTAAAGCATAAATCTGTTTGATGCATGTAGGAAACCAGATCTTTAGAAAAAGAAAAGAGCGTGATAGGAATTTGCAACTTTTCATAAGCTTGTTTTAATCGCTCATAGTCCCTTTCTCCGCTTTGATGGATGATTTTGATACCAGATTGGTGGAGAAGTGGAGCAATTTTGAGTGCAAAATCATTGATTGCCACAGCTCCCTGACTTCCGCCCAAAAACAAAACACATCGGATTTCTTTGCGTATTCTTGCAGATTCAAAGAAAATATCTCTTACAGGGTAAGAGGTTTGTATGAAATTTTTATGTTTATCTTTAAAGCTTCCAAAGAGGGTTTTTGCAAATGGAGAAAGAAGTTTATTGAGGGCTCCTTTGACTGCATTTTGTTCGTGAATAAAGAGAGGGATCTTGAGCCAAATGGCAGCAAAAGATGCTGGGGCGGAGCTATATCCTCCAACGCTAAACACACAAGAAACTTGATGAGATTTGAGAATCTTCTTTGCTTGCAAAAAAGCACGCAACTGAAAATAAAGCGTCTTAAAGATCCCTAATCCTTTTTGATTGACAACGCCTTTGGTGTGAAAAAAATATGTTGCTTGAAAGTTTTTTTCATTCTCAAACCAAAGTTGATCTTGCCCAGAGGTTGAACCGATATAAATGCAGGGGATATTGTTCTTTTGGCATTCAAGCATGAGTGCTTTAGCGATTGCTAGATGCCCCCCTGTCCCCCCTCCACTGATTGCAATGCAAGTTGGCATTTTCTATCCAAAAAAAGAAAGAGAAAGAAAAAATTTGATGACAAATGCATTGAAAATATCAATGAAAAATGCTCCTACCATTGGGACAACCAAAAATGCAACATGGCTTGGTCCATAGCGTTGGGTGATGGCTTGCATATTGACAATGGCTGTAGGGGTAGCACCTAGTCCAAATCCACAATGTCCAGCAGCCAAAACTGCAGCATCGTAATCTTTCCCCATCATACGGAAAGTTACAAAAACTGCATATAAGATCATCACAATTGCTTGTGCCACCAAAAGGACAAAAAGAGGCAATGCGAGATTGGCCAATTCCCAAAGTTTCAATGTCATCAATGCTGAGGCCAAAAACAAAGAAAGGCTCACATTTCCAATAACTGAGACTTCTCGCTCAAAAACCTGATGAACTTTAAAGAGTGATAAAAGGTTGCGTAGAATCACACCCACAAAAAGACACCATACAAATGTTGGGAGAGCAAGAGCAGTTCCCTTGAGGGCTTCTTCGATTTGGATTCCAGCAAATAAAGCAAATGCAATAAGCGCTAAAGATTCTATAAAGCTTGAGGCTGTGATGAGGCGCTGTTTGCGTGGAGATTCAAATGCTCCATCTTCTTCACTTTCATTTCTTTCAGGTGTTTTGAGGTGATATGTTTTGATGAGAAATCGAGCTACAGGCCCACCAATAAGTCCACCCATCACAAGACCAAAAGTGGCACAAGCCACAGCAATTTCTAGTCCGTGAGGAAAATTAAAGGGAGCTTCTTTAAAGGTTGCTGCCCATGCTGCACCAGTTCCATGTCCTCCGCTCATTGTGATAGAACCTCCAAGGAGTCCAATTAGAGGGTTTTCTCCCATAAGTGAGGTAAGTGAGATTCCAACAAGGTTTTGAATCACTAAGAATATGGCCACAATAACAAGAAATTTAATAAGAGTTCGCCCTCCTTTTTTTAGCGAAGCAAAATCTGCATTTAGACCGATTGAGGCAAAAAATGCAAGCATCAATGGCCCCTGAAGAGATTTGTCAAAATCAATACCAAGATTGAAAAATTTATATGCAATGGCAATCAAAATTGCCACAAAAAGCCCGCCAACGACAGATTCTGGGATGTTATAATCATTCAAGACCTTTAAACGAGCAATAATAAAGCGTCCAATCAGTAAGACTGCAACCATTGCAACGAGCGTAGCGTAAAAATCAAGTTTAATCATAGCTCCTCCATATTTTAAGAATTTCTATCAATTTTACAAAAAGATAAAAAGAATTTATCTTTTAATTTTCCCCTGCATTTGTTGCATCATCCCCATTAAATTTTGCATTCCTCCTTTATTGCTTAGTCTTTTTGCCATTTTGGAAGCATTATCAAATTGTTTGATGATGCGATTTACATCTGCGACTTCAAGTCCTGCACCTTGAGCGATTCTTTTGCGTCTTGATCCATTTAGTAGATCAGGATTGATACGCTCCTTAGGTGTCATAGAATTAACCATGGAGCGAATGTTTTTGATTTCTTGAGAATTGTCTAAATCAATATTTTTAAGTGCTCCAGCCATACCTCCAAGTCCTGGAATCATTCCGACAAGATTCCCTAAATTGCCTAGTTTCTTGACATTTTCAATTTGACTAAGGAAATCTTCAAAGGTGAATTGCCCTTTTTTAATTTTTTTTGTCAGTGCTTTTGTTTCCTTTTCGCTAAAGACACTTGAGGTTTTTTCTGCAAGAGTTGCGATATCCCCTGCACCCATCAATCTAGAAACAATCCGATCTGGAAGAAAGAGATCTAAATCATTGATTTTTTCTCCACTTCCAATAAAGCGCAAAGGAAGACCAAGCTGGTAGGCAATAGAGAGTGCGATACCCCCCTTACTATCACTGTCAAATTTACTCAATATCACGCCATCAATTTGAATCTTTTGATGAAAAATTTCTGCATTTCTTACACCCTCTTGTCCGCTTAAGCTATCTGCGACATAAAAGGTTTCAAAAGGATTGATGAGCTCTTTGAGCTCTTTGAGCTCTTGCATAAGTTCTTCATCGATTGCCAAACGCCCAGCTGTGTCAAAAAGCAAAACATCATAATGCTTGTTTTGTGCATACTCAATAGCTTGTTTTGCTACATCTTGGGGAATTGTGGCATCAGATTGAAAAAAATCAACTTCAATTTGTGTTGCAAGTTGTTTGAGTTGCTCAACAGCAGCCATTCTCTGCAGATCACAGGGGATAAGAAGAACTTTTTTATTTTTGCCCTTAAGATAGTTTGCGAGCTTAGCTGTTGTTGTTGTTTTTCCGCTTCCTTGGAGTCCAACCATCAAGATGGAAGTAGGAGGTTTGGGAGAGAAAACAAATCCTTGGTTTCCTTTGGTTTCAAGAAGGGAGTGAAGATTGTCCTGAAGGGCTTTAAGAAAGCTTTGTTTTCCGATACCCTGAGCCTTTGTTTGAAATTCGACTTTTTGCAAAAGATCTTTAACGGCTTTGTGATGAACATCATTTTTGAGTAAGACTTTTTTGAGTTCATCGATCGCTCTTATCAGAGACTTTTCATCATCGCTAAAACGAATTTTGTTGGCAATACTTCGAAATGATTCGCTGAAAATTTCAAACATTTACTTTCCTTAGATAATAATAAGGGCGCTAAAAACGCGCTTGATTGCATAGTTTGTTAAGAATTTGAGATTAGTATGCTAGCAAAAGTTATAAGAGAAACGCAAGAGTACAATAAATGAAACTTTATAAAATAAAAGGAAAGGAGAAGGCTTTGAGCTTTGAAGAAGATTTGAAGCAAAGTGGTTTAAAAATCACTCCTCAGAGGATGGCAATTTTAAAGGAAATACAAAAGTGTGGACATCCAACGATTGAAGAAATTTATGAAAATATTTTGCAAGAACATCCATCGATTTCTTTAGCAACCATCTATAAAAACATTATTTCATTATGTGAAGCAGGATTGTTGCAAGAGATTAGAATCAATATGCAAAAACAGCGTTATGAAATTGCTCATGGAGAGCATATGCACACTGTTTGTACGATTTGTGGGAAGATAGAAGATCTTGAGATGAATTTAAATCATCTTTATACAAACAAATCCGTCATTCAAAAAATTGCGCCCAGCTATATTGCCGCAGTGGTTTATGGAAAATGTTTGGAATGTCAAAAGAGTAAAAAGTGAAAATAGTTCAAGCATCAGAGATTACTCAAGAGGTTGTTAAATTAAGCATTTGTGCTTGTAGAAATATTCCTCATGATGTATTTCAAGCATTCCAAAAGGCTCACAACAATGAGACATCTCCTTTAGGAAAGGAGATCCTTTCTCAGCTGATTGAGAATTCTCAAATTGCTCACAAAAAACAGATCCCGATTTGTCAAGATACAGGGATGTGTGTTGTGTTTGTTGAGTTGGGGCAAGATGTGAGGGTAGAGGGAGGTTTTCTTGAGGAGGCGATTCAAAAAGGAGTAGCTCTTGGCTACACGGAAGGGTTTTTACGAAAATCAATCGTGAATGATCCTTTATTTGATCGTAAAAATACTCAAGATAATGCACCAGCAGTCATTCATTATGAGATCGTAGAGGGGGATAGACTTAAGATTATTGTTGCACCCAAAGGATTTGGGAGTGAAAATAAAAGTGCACTTTTGATGCTGACCCCAGCTCAAGGCTTGCAAGGTGTTAAAGATTTTTTTATTCAGACTTTAGAAAATGCTGGGCCAAATTCATGCCCCCCACTTCTTGTGGGGATAGGTATAGGTGGGACAATGGAAAAAGCAGCTTTGCTAGCCAAAAAGGCAGCGATTCGGGAAGTTGGAAGCTCAAATCCCGATGAAAGATATGCGAATCTAGAAAGAGAATTAATGGAGTTGGCAAATTCTTTGGGGATTGGTCCGCAGGGGCTTGGAGGGGATACGACTGTTTTTGGAGTCAACATAGAATGGTATCCAACGCATATTGCTGGGCTTCCTGTTGCGATCAATATCAATTGTAATGCCATTCGGCATACAAGCATTCAGTTTTGAGGGGAAAATGAAAATTTTACAAGCTCCTTTTAATCATGGTGAACTTAAGTCTTTAAGGGCTGGAGAACATATCCAAATCAAGGGCCATTTTTTAGTGGCAAGAGATGCTGCACATAAGAGATTGTATGAGAGTATTCAAAAGGGAGAAGAACTCCCGATTGATTTAGATGGGGAATGCATTTA
This sequence comes from Helicobacter kayseriensis, assembly GCF_021300655.1. NCBI lineage: Bacteria > Pseudomonadati > Campylobacterota > Epsilonproteobacteria > Campylobacterales > Helicobacteraceae > Helicobacter > Helicobacter kayseriensis. The sequence continues at coordinate 30,943 of NZ_JAJTNB010000007.1, read as the reverse complement.
TTATATGGGGCCAAGTCCCGCCAGAGAAGGGGAAGTGATAGGATCTGCTGGTCCAACAACAAGTGGAAGAATGGATATTTATACACCCACTCTTTTAGAGCATGGTCTTTTGGCAATGATTGGTAAGGGATATCGATCTGATGAGGTTGTAAAATCAATGGTGAAGCATGGAGCTGTTTATTTTGTCTGCATTGGAGGAGCAGGCGCATTGATTTCGCAAAGTATTAAAAAGTATGAAGTTTTGGCTTATGAGGACTTGGGAGCTGAAGCGATTGCGCGTATTGAGGTTGATTATTTTCCTTGTATTGTTGCAATTGATTCTTTAGGGAATGATTTTTATAAGCAAGGAAGAGCTAAGTCAATTAGCTCTTGAGATAGATAGAGTAAGAGTGATTTTGGGTATAAGAGAGGGGTTGAGAATCGGGATTTTCTTCTTGCTCAAGAAGGAAAAATATTTGATCTAAAAGACTTGCAATTTCTTCTCTTTTCTCAGAAATATAGGCAAGAAGATGCTCTTGAGAATCTGGGTTGAAGAAAAGTGTTAGGTCTTGAATATAAAAAGTTTTATTGATTGGTGAGAGAAGAAAGTGTTTTTCAAAAAGCATTTCTCCCATAAAGTGGCATTGTGTCATTGATTCTTTTATAGAATCTAATGAGTGGAGATGCGTTGTGCACTTCTTGAGATGTTTGTCGATTGTCTGGAGTATCCCAATTGTGTGGTTGATGTCTGTAATATCTGTTGGGATTATGTTTGAATGGGCTGATTGCTGTCCAAGATATTTTTGAAAAACAGAAAGAGTATTCATAGAAATCCTTGCTTGAAAATATTTTATTTCAAGCATTTTTTATTCCTATTTTGCTCTTTTTGTAGATGGAGATAAAACCAAAATGTCTAAAATCATTTTTTTTGTTTGTTTTGCCTTATGTTTGATGGGTGAAGTTTTGGATTTTAATTTGATTAAGATGCCTACCCAAAATTCAGGTGAGCCTCGTGTTTTGATTCTAAGTGGTATACAAGGTGATGAGCCGGGGGGATTTAATGCGACAAATTTATTTTTGCAACATTATAAGATCCTCTCTGGTGAGGTTTGGGTGATTCCAAATTTAAATCAGCATAGTATTTTAAGAAATCATCGTGGAATTTATGGCGATATGAATCGTAAGTTTAAAACGCTTGATCAGAATGATGAAGAGTTTGATTTGATACAAAAGATTAAATTGATCGTCTTAGATCCCACGATTCAAGTGATTTATCATTTGCACGATGGAGGAGGGTTTTATCGTAAGGAATACATTAATAATGATCAAAATCCAAATCGATGGGGAAATTGCTCAATTATCGATCAAGAAGTGATTGTCGGAGCGTATTATGAAAATCTGCTTCAACTTTCTGAGAAGATTACTCAAAATATTAATCAAAAGATTCTTAAAGATCTTCATCGATATCGTGTTCGCAATACTCATACAAAGACGCAAGATAAAGAAATGGAAAAGAGTTTAACTTATTTTGCCATTACGCACGGAAAAACGGCTTTAGCCAATGAAGCAAGCAAGAATCTCCCTTTATATGAGCGTGTATATTATCATCTTTTGGGGGTTGAGGGGATGCTTCGTGCTGTTGGGGTGAAATTTCAAAGAGATTTTGAATTGACACCAAATAAAGTCTATGCCTTGCTTTATAAAAATAATTCCTATCTCAATATTGAAAATTTAATCAAAATACCACTTTTTGATTTGCGCTCTAGACTTTTGTTTTTCCCTCTTCCTAAAGATCGTCCAATTAAAGAGATTACTTTTACTTCAGATCAATATATTGTGGGATTTTTGAAAAAAGATCATGAGGTCGTTTTAAAATATGGAAATCGGGTGTTGAGCACATTATCGCCTTTTAATGTTGAGTTTTCTAAAGAATTATCAGGTGTTGAGTTTGAGATCGATGGGAGTAGACGATGGGTAAAAATAGGGGAAATCATATCTGTCAAAGATTCTTTTTTGGTTTTACTTAAAAATCAAAAACAGCGTGTCAATATCATAGGTTTTCAGGGGACAAAGCAAAATGAGGCATATGAACGCGTAGGGTTAAAAAATCTTTTAAAAAGGTATTCTCTTGATAAAAAGGGGAGAAAGTATCGCGTTGAGTTTTATGATGATTTGGGACGCTTTTTGGGAATGGTTGTAGTAGATTTTGTTTAAGAGGGATAGCAAAAGCGATATCCTTTATTTCTAATGGTTTCGATGCTTTTAATTTTGAATGTTTTGTCTAGTTTTTGTCGAATTTGATTGATGGCGACTTCAATGACATTGGGGGTAACAAGTTCAGGCTCTTCCCAAATGGAATCTAAAAGCTCTTCTTTGGAGATGATTTGATCTTTGTGAATTGCCAAGTGTGTTAGAACCCTAAAGGACTTTCCTTTGATGTCAATTTCTTGTGTTTGAAAAGTGATGCGTTCTTGAGATGGATAAATAGTGAGATCGCCATAAATAATAGTATTTGAGTGCCAAAGCCTTAAACGCGAGTCAATTCTTGCCAATAAAATATCAAAATCCAGTGGCTTGGCTAAAAAATCATCCGCCCCAGCTCGAAGAGATTGGATTTCATATTCTTTTTTATATTCTGAAGAGAGGACAATGATAGATGTGTTGAGTGAAGTTTTTTTGATAAAAGGGATTAGGTCTGTAGCTAATCCATCAGAAAACTTATAGCTTGTGATGATGAGATTATATTTGCGTATACCGATAAAGTATTTTCCATCTTTGAGATTTTCTGCTGTGTCAACTTGATAATATGATTCTTCTAGCAAATCGCTTAGAATTTTGCAAAATGTTTTTTCATTTTGAATAATCAAAACTCGCATTACTAAACTCTTTTATTGTGGTATAAAAAGTGCAAATTGTAACACTCTTTTAGAGATAGTCAAGAATGGACATTTTATTAATTTTCCCAGAAGAGCTTAAAACAGCATTATAGTTTGCGCTTAAGTTTTGAAGTTTATTATAAGCTTCTGCGATATCTGCTCCCATATTTTCTGCACGCAATGTTTGCACTTGCGTCTTTAGCACCTCATTTTTGCTGATAGATTGTTCAAAGCTTTTTCCATAAGAACCATTCAGTGCAGTTAATTTTCTAAGATGTTCATCAAGGTTTTGAATTGATTCAAGACTATTTTGGATACCGATGTTTCTCATATCTTGATTAAAAGCTTGAGAGAATTCATCGGGACGATAAATTCCATCTTGAACTGCTTGGATAGCTTGATTAAGCGAATCAAAGAGATTGAGTTGAGGTCTATTTACAGTAAGTGCATTGTTGGCATGGAGAATAAGGCCAGTTTGTGTATCTCTTAAAGCTTGATCAGAAAAATCATCGCTTGTTGCGCTAGAGAGAGAAAATTCCATTTGGCTTGTCGAGCGGACACGATCAATAATCTCAACTTGTCCATTTTGATTGAGAGAAACTTCAACCTTTCCTTGTGATTGCAGTAGGATTTTTTCATAAAGTTCTTTTTGTTTTGGCGTATAGTCATCAGGATTTTTAGAGAGTTCTTCATAAACTTTGTCTTCAAAATTTGAATAATTCATAACAAGTCCCAAAGCATCCATAAATTGACGATAAGTCATCTCGCTAGGTTTGGCTAGATTGAGTGCCCCTTTCTCATTGAGATTGACGACAGGAATTTTGATTATGGATGATTCTTGTTCTTTGGGAGTTTGCCTTGGGAGCTCCAAATATACCCCTCGAGGATTAAAGACCATTTTGGCACTGATGTTTTTCCCATTATGATCTTTAATTGAAAGATTGTAAATCTGTCCGCTGATATCTCCAGCGACATCAAAAAGCTTGGTTTGATCTGTTGCATATCTATCATTAGAGAGAGAGATCTGAGAAATATTGGAGACAAGTTTAGATCCCCTTTTTTCAAAAAAGACATCATCGTAGGTGTGATGATAATCAGAAGGGATTCCATCAAGAAGATTTCCCTCTTGATCATGTGTGCTGAGACTCATCTTGAGTGTCGTGGCTTGACCTGATTGTTTTGCATCAAGATCGATTAAGATAATCTTCCCATCAGCGATTTCGGTTTGAACATTGTGTCCATTTTGCTGATAGAAAGCTTCAATATCTTTAAGAACATCATAAATTTTTGTTTCTTTTGTAGAAAAGCTTAGAATCTGTGGGATTTTTTCTCCATCCTCTTCTTTTGAAAAGTCTCCGTCAAATCGAATGGAAACAACATCTGAATTGAAAATCTCACTTAGCATTGTATTTTTATTTGCTGGAATTTTTGTTGTTTGTGAAATAAGCGATGCTGGAAGAACAAGTTGATCTTGTTTGTATGGATCTTGAATTCCTTGAATTTGGGATATGGAATGACTGCTCAAATAAGGGCTTTTTTGGAAGCTTATGAGCGGAGCTCCACTTTTTTCAATGTCTTGAATATTGTCTGCATCCACCGTGCTTGCTAAGAGGTTGAAGTCTAAATTTGAGCTTCCTGCTACAAGGGATTTGATTTCGATTTCTCCCCATGCATTGAGTTGAACATCGACAACTTGAGTTGCTTGATTATTGCCAAATTCGCGACCAATTTTTTCTAATAAATCACTTACTTTTGTTGCACTACTAAGGTTGGTATAAGCCTGATCTAATTCAAATTTTGATTTAAATCTTGTCCCATCAGGCCTTACTCCTCTTAGATAAAAATACACTTTTTTATCATTGCTTGGATCATCATCATCATCCCCAATAAGATCCCTTAATGTGTCTGTTGCTTTAAGAAAAATTTCTTGAGGGGATGTGTCTTTATTGAATCGATCCATAATATTTGGATGCAATTTGCTGAGATTGTATCTTTTGATATTGCTTGTAACCATCGCTTGGGAATCTGCGTTATATCCAAAAAATAAATCACTCCCAGGAATATTAAATGGCACACGGATATTGGATCCTACGAGTGCTTCAAGTTTTTGATTATTTCCCATATATTTTCCATCAGGGGCAATGGGTTGAGTGCGAATCTTTGTTCCGCTAAAAAGATAGGCTCCTCCAATAGAGGTATTGGAAATATTGATCATGTGATCTCGCAATCCAGAGAGTTCATTGGCAATAGCCATTCGTGTAGATGGGCTTTGGGGTTGATTGGCAACTTGAATAAGTTTGGTTTTGAATTGCAAGAGCGCCTTGTTGAATTCACTGAGCGCTTTGTCTGTGCTGAGCGTCATATTATAAGCATTTTGTGCGACATCAATATTTTGAGAAAGCGTTGATTCTTGGTAGCCAAGTTGAAGATCTTTTTCATAGATATGGCTATTTTCATAAGGACTTTGAATCTTTTTTCCTGAAGCGATTTTGGCATTAAGCTCGTTCAATCTAGATTGAAGTGAGCCTTGCGAATTTTGAATTTGATTATATTTAGATCCAAAGGTTATTCTCATTATTGTTTTTGTTCCTTAATTTTTCATTACTTTTAACATCGTCAGCAAAAAAGATTCCTTTAATTTTGAAGAGATTCTCTGCATAGATTCTGCCAATTTGTTTTTTCTTGAATCTGTAGGCATTTTTCAAAGCTTTCTTTGGGATCTTTTCCCATAGCTTTTAAAAGTGCTCCTTGGATATAGAGAGCTTGTTGCATTTCTTGGGGTTGGATTTTTGCTTCCAGTAACTCTGCAAGATAAGAATCTGCTTTGGCATATTGTTTTGTTTTCATAAGTGAGTAGATAAGGATAAAGTTGACATTTGGAGTGTAATCAAAAAATCGAATTTCTTGTTGTAGTTTGAGGATTTTGGTTGCATAAATTTGCAGAGCATTTTCATCGCCAAGATTCTGCGCATTTTTAAGAAGTGCATACCATACCTCAAGAATTTTAGAATCTTGAGGAAAGTGTTCTTCTAGAAAAACAGAAATTTTTTGTCCTTGTGGTATGAGGTTTAGCTTGATCAAGTCATCAAAAATAACAAAGCCAATATCATAATACTGTGTTTGATTAGACGCTTGTGCTAGGTTTAAAGTATCTTCTCCAGATTTTCTTGACATTGCAAAATCTCCCAATTTATTGAGTACTTTGCTTGTGCGATATAGCCAAGGGAGCTTTTCATTGGCCTCTTTTTGATCTGTATCTTCAATGAGCTTTTTGGCATCACGATAATAAGAGAGAGAATAAAGGCAATCAAAGACACTTAAACGATCTTTTTCTTCAAAAGTTTGAAGATCGCTTCCTTTAAGATATTGTGGGACTTGCTTACATTGTTGATTTTGGACAAGGTTGATAATGAGATTGGTTTTGGATTTTGGGATGAGGGGAGATTGAGGGATAAATGATTCTAGTGCAATGACTTGTTTGTATCGTTTGAGATCAAATAGAAGTTGTGCTTTTTTAAGATAAGCATTTTGAGCAGTTTGTGTATTTGGATATTTTTCAATGATTTGATCAAAGATTGCAAGTTTTTCTTCATCCGTGAGGTTTTCTCCCATTTTAAATAAAAGTTGATCATCTCTTGAGGCGACGATTTTAGAGAGTTTGGATTTGGGGAATTGTGTGAGAAATTGTTCATTGTATCGATGGGCTTGGCGTGTGTCATCAGCCTTTTGTGCATAATCTCCCAGCTCAAAGAGAAGTTGTTCTAGATAAGGACTATTTTTAGGGGAATTTCCCAACAAAAGTTGGCCGATTTTGAAAGCAAGATCAAAGGCTTTTTTTGAGGATAATTCCTTGAGAATCCCCAATGTCCTTTGGGGATTATCTGAGAAATAGCTTGGAGTTTTAGTAAGAACGGTTTGGATTAGCGTAGATGCTTCCTTGGGATCTTTTTCGAGCATTGAAATCCCCCATGTCACCAAAATTTCATCTCGCGTTGATTGTGAATTTGCTTCAGCGTAGGCTTCAGAAAATAAGCTAGGCGAAATTTTAAAACGAGAATTGTTTGAAAAATTCTTTGCAAGTTGCATTTTTGCTAGAGCGCTCCATTCAGTCTGTGGATATTCATTGAGGATTCTCTTATAGTAGTAATAAGCTTCGTTTTCAAAGTTGTGGTTTATGTAGGCATTGGCAAGTAAGTATAAAACCTCTGGAGTATTTTTGTCTAAAGATGATTCATTGAGCCATTTTGTAGCACTAGAAGTAAATGAGTCAAAATTGTCTTTAGAAAGTAGATGTGAGAGGGATTTGATTTTGAAAAATAAGAAATCATGTTTAAAAATACTTTCTGGATAAGCCTTGAGTGCAAATGAGGCATCTTGTAGGGCTTGTTTGTAATCTTTTTGATCATAAATGGCTTTGATGTTGCGAAGTTGTTTAAAATCAACACCTTCTTCATAGTGTAGAGGATTGAGATTGATATCTAGTTGTCCAATATAGAGGTTATTGTTGCTTGGAATCTGAATGGGAAAGTTTAAACCTTGCGTTTGTTGTTGGGAGAGAAAGGGAATCTCAGATTTATAACCGATGATTTGCCATTGTTTAGATTTTTTGGGTCTTTCTTTTGGGATTCTGCGTTGAGTTTTAAGGTCGAGTAATGTTGAAAAAAGTTTTGCCTTATATTTGGGGGTAATGGTTAGAGTAAGGTTGTTGTGCGTAATGGAATTGGAGAGATTGAAAAAGGCAGTATTGGTTGGAACGAAGTTGTTGATTGGTGTTTGTGGAATAGTGCAGGTGATTGAAGTGATGTTGTTATAGACATCTTTATTTTCTTTGCATTCAAATGCAGTTTTGTGCTTAAGATTTAAAACCGAGAAGTCCTCACCTTTTTCTTTCCCAAAATTGACTTGTATTTCAAGGCCATAGACTGCATTGAATAAAAGAAACAATAAAAAAAAACGCACAAAAATCCTTTTAAATCGCAAAAACTAAAGAAAGAAAATTCTATACAAAATTTAAAGAATTTTTATGTTTTATGTAATGTGATTATCTCTCCCCCTATTTTTTGGTCATTGCAAGAATCAAAAGGAGAAGCCAGCTCCTACTTGTAATGCTAAATAATCTGGAATCAAGAGACCATTAAGAGGATTTGTTTTTTTGCCAACCTGAACTCCAATATCAAAGAAAGCTAAGCCAAGCCCAAGTGAGAAAATCAAATCTTCTTTATTTTGTAAGTCTGTAGCCACTCCTCCACGCAAAGAGAAAAATTTAAAGTCAAAAGAAGTTCCAAGACTAATGACTTGATTATCAAGGTTGGATCCTAAAAATTGATTTTTTGTCAAATCTGCATCCAAGGCCAGAGTCCAAAAGCCTATATTGAGCGCAGCTCCTGCTCTTGCTTGAGGATTGATTTTGATTTTTTGGAATCCTAGATCAAAAGAAGGGGCATTGAGATTTTTTCCAACAACACCTAGAGTAAGAAAGCTAAAGGGTTCGTATGTTACACCCACATCAACGCCTATATTAGAGACATTGTGGCCCAAATCGACCTTTAAAAGATCTTTAAGAGAATCTGAAGGACTCATATTGCTTGAAATCTTGAAATTTCCAGCAGTCCCAGAAAGATTCATATATTTTAGTGCAACACCAACGCTAAAGTCTCCCGCAAGTGTGTCAAATTCGTAAGCATAGCCTAGGGGAATTTCAATCAAGGCAAGAGCAGAGAAGTTGGTTTCCAAACCAAGATCTTCAATTGTTGTTTTATCTTTTGGTAGTTCAATTTTTGCTTGAGTTGTTCCATTTGCGGCAAGATTGAAAAATCCACCTATGGCTAAGGCGCCAATACCAAAATCAGGAAGTTGCAAGACTACACCATCTTGAGTTCCTAGACTAATCCTATTGTCTTCAAGCAATTGTTTAATTTCTTCGATGTCATTTTGGTTGAGTTTTTTAAAATCGCGATTAAAAATATTCCAAAAGTTTTTGCTTTTTGCGTGAAGCTCTGCAAATAATCCAAGTTTAAATCCACTATCTGCAGCAATTAGCGCAGGGTTATAATAAAGCCCCCAAGCAGATTTTTTGACTGCAACTCCAGTGCCAGCCATTCCAAAGGATTGGCTCCCCATTGTTCCAAACTCTAAAGCATTAAGAGATGAGAAGAAGAGTAGGGATACAAATGAGATTTTTGAGATTTTTTTCATTTAATTATCCTTATATTAAATATCCAAAAACATATAGAATTTTAGGCTTTCATTTTATCGGAATTGTTAAAGATTGTGTTCTTAAGATTTGTAAAAAGAGGGGGGATAGAAATGATATAAATGTCTTGATTGTCATAAATTGTAGAAACTGATTCATCAAAGATTGCCAATGCATTTGAGGCCTGAAGAGGCTTGAGCGAGCCAGAGCCATACTTGCCTTTTTGAAATGGAATAAAAAATTTTCCATCAAATGTGCCAAGCACGATATGGCTTCTTTGGCCTTTAAAATGCACTTCTCCTTTGTGTTTGGCGCATAAACCTTGCGTAAAATAAGACAAAGATCCGCTTAATTTAAACAATGTGGGCAATACAAGAGAAATAAGGTTGAGAATCCCGCTGAGAGGATTCCCAGGGAGCGAAAAGATGAGTGTATCGTGATATTTGGCACAAAGCATGGGTCGCCCAGGTTTGAGGTTGATCCCGTGAAATAGGATTTCTGCCCCCAATGTTTGAAGTGCTTCTTCAAAAAAATCAGCTTCCCCAACACTAGCTCCTCCACTTGTGATCACAATATCGTATTGATCAATGTCTTTGATCCTTCCAATCAGCTCTTGTTTGTCATCAGGCAGGATTCCAAGATATTGGCTTTGAAACCCCAAGTCGCGCAAGATTGCGTGGTAGGCAATCGCATTGGTATTAAATGTGTGAAAATCTTGTGCCTCTTCCCATGGCTCTTTGATTTCATTTCCGCTTGCAAAAATACCAATTTGAAGGCTTTGATATGTGGGCACTGTAGAAATACCTTGAGAAGCTAGAAGCGCTAATGAGGCATAGTTGAGTTGTTCTCCTTGTTTAAGAAGAGGATTTCCTATGCAATAGTCTTCACCGCAGTATTTGATGTTTTGTCCTTCTTTGATTGGGAAGAGGGGGATGATGTATGAATCTTGAGTTTGTATGTGCTCAAAAGGAATGACTGCAATAGTGTTGGGTGGGATCTTGGCTCCGGTCATAATTTTTATGCAGTGATTGGGAAGAATAGTGGGTATAGAGTGATCTCCAGCTAAAAGATTTCCTTGTATCTTATAGCTTGATTCTATGCTTGCTATAGCATATCCATCCATTGCTGAATTGCTAAATGCTGGAAGATTGCGAGAGGTAAAAATATCTTGTGCAAGAATTTTTCCTGTCGCTTCAAAAAGGGGAGTTTGTTGGGTTTTGAGTTTGAGGGATTGTGAAAAAAGAATTTCAAAGGCATTTTTAAATGAAATCATATTAAATCTCCAGATTTCTAAGATTTTGATAGTGCAAGATAAGAGTGTCTAAAATATGTGTAGGAATCGCATCAAAGCTTAGGCTCAATAGTTCTCTTGCTTGATCTTGAGTATATCCCATTTCTTGCAATACAAAAGAAGGAGAAGAAAAGCCAAAAAGGCATTCTTGCCCATTGATTCCAAAAATTTGATCAAGAAAAAGACTTTGTAAAAGATTTCTAGCCTTGATGTTTTTAAAGCGCAAAGCTAGAGTATTGGGCATTGAAGAATCTAGTGGGGCAAATAGATCAAGATCATCTTTGAGTTTTTGTTTGAGGTATTTAAAGATTTGTTCTTTTTGGTCTTGGATTTTAAGAGAGGATTCTCGTCTTTTGATTTCGCTAAGAAATGCTGTATAAAACCCATCCACATAGCGTGTGGGAGGAAAGAGGGAGCAGTTTTTAGAAGAGGTAAGAAATACTCCATATCCTCTTAAAAAACCTAGGCTTTCTCCATCGCATAAAAAAATGCTTTGAGGACATAATTTGAAATTTAATGTTTCCCCTCGCGCAAGAGCATAGCTAATATCGATGATCATAAGGGCATTAGGGTTTTGGGCAAGAATCTCATTTTGGAGTTTGGCAATAGGGTTGTAAGTCAAAAGATCTTGATTGATATATGGGATCAGATAAATATCACAAGCGGGAAGATCTGTAATGATTCCCGTGTCACATTGAGGAGTAATGGGATAAAAATGACAAAGATCTTTAGCTAGCTTATAGGCTTGATAAGCCTGCTGGTGATTGCTAAGGGCAAAGGCAATCTTATAATCCTTGAGCTTGATAAAAAGCTCTAAGAAGCTTCCACTTGAAAAAGAAAAATTTCCCCCATCTTCTCCTCCAAAATGTGCGCTAAGTGCGCGAATTTCTTGTTGATTGTGTTTGAAAATAGCTTGAGAGATAGGAGGGATGTTTTGTGTTTTTCGATCAAGAAGGCAGTGATTGATGTCTGTTAGGGGCGGGTTTTGTAAAAGATCAAGATGCATGTTTATGTCCTTTTGTGTTTAAAATGACGCTTAGTGCCGGATTTTTGAATATCTTCAAAACGATCTAGATAGTCTAGATAAGTAATCAGATATTTTCTTGAAAGAGGGATTTTTTCTTTAAGAAGAGCAAGATCGATATAGCTATGTTGAGAAATGATCTGTCGCATAATTTGCAGAAGCTGGTTTAGGTGCTTGGAAGTGATAAAAAGATTGTGTTCAAGGCGGATGACTTTTTGTGAGGCACAGAGTGTTTTGAGTGCTAAATCACCCCTTTTTCGATCAATGCCCAAATCATCATAAAGATTATAAGGAGCTTGTGGAGCATAACCTTGTTGATCTAAAATCTCATAGATTCTGCTTATGATGAAGTCTTGGGGGTTTTGTGTGGAATTATTGGGGCTTGTATAGAGGCCATTTTTGTTTTGGATCTGTTTTTGGGTGAGCATTGAGGTGAGAATATATTGAATATAAAGTTCGCTTGCCCATGGGGTTTTGATATGCAGACTTGAGGCAGAAAGAAGCGCCTTGGGGTTTTTGTTGAAGATTTCTAGAATCAATCCTTGGAGGATTTTGTTGGTTTTTTGTGGATAAATCACAAGATTCTTTTCATCAATAAAAATTTGATCAAGGGTTTTTGCAATTTGAAGTGCCTGTATGTGGCTGAGGCCAAATCTTTGCGTGCTAGAGATAAGCCCAAATCCTTTGGGATGAGCTTCGATGAGAATCTTGAATGCATTTTTAAAATCATCCTGAAGCAAAAAGTGCAAAAGAGAAAGTTTTTGAGATTTTTTAATAGGATCAGTGATTGGGGCAAGGATCTCTCCTCCACAGAGTGTTTGGTTATTGCTCCTGAGGATAAATTTTTCCTTAAAAATTGTAAAAATTTTCTCCTGTGTCTTAAGTCTTGCAAACCATAGATTCTCTTTGATTTTAGCAATCAGTGTGAGGGTGACATTGGTTTTTTTAGCACCAATGTGAAGGGTTGCAAATTGAGGGAGGGCTTTTTCTCCAAAGAGTGCAACTTCAAGGATATGAAATCCCCTCAAATATCCTTTTGGAGCAATCAAAAAACCGCGTTTTAGCTCTTGAGAATGGACGCCGTGCAGATTGAGTGCAACTCGGTGTGAAGGAAGAGCGGATGAGGCAAAGTCAGAATGGATCTTAAGGGATCGCACGCTGACTTCTTTAGCCAAATCATAGACAAAGAGCCTGTCTCCTTTCTTCACTTCCCCACTTAATGCGCTTCCGCTTACAACACAACCTGCGCCACTAATGCTAAAAGATCGATCGATGTAGTAGCGGAAAAACCCAATATCCTTTTTTGGGGGTTTGGGAGTGTTTGAGAGGTAGAGTAAAATTGCTTGTTTGTCTATCTCTTGTGTTTGGATGCTGAAAGGAAGAATTGTGTCAAGCTGGATTGAAAGAGATAAGAAGAGCTTATGTATCTCCTCTTTAAGGAGAAGGATATCCTCTTGGGAAGATTTGTCGGTTTTGGTGATGATGCAAAAACATCTTGAAATACCTAGAAAATTAGCAATTTCAAGATGTTCTAAAGTTTGGGGCATGATTCCATCATCGCTTGCAATCACAAGACATAATAAATCAACACCAAATGCCCCAGCAATCATATTTTTGACAAGTTTTTCATGTCCAGGTACATCAATAAAAGCGATGTTGCGTGAGGGGAGATTGAGATTGGAAAAACTAATATCTAGCGTAATCCCTCTTTGCTTCTCTTCTTTAAGCTCATCGCCATCAAATCCATTGAGGGCTTTGATGAGTGTTGTTTTTCCATGATCGATATGTCCTCCTAGAGCGATTAAAAGGTCATTGTTTGTCATGTTTGTTTGTGTCCTTTTTGGTGTGGTTTGCAAGGATTTCTGCAAACAAGTTGCTGATTTTTTGAAAATCATCTTCAAATATACAACGCAAATCTAGACAAATTTGATCTTGGACAATGCGAGCGATGAGTCCCCCCTCTCTTAGATTTTTCTCCAAAGTTGAGGTTTTTAAAATAGGGCTATAGCATAAGATTCCATAAGAGGCAAAGGGGGTTTGTGGAAGACTTCCTCCTCCTGCTAAAGAATCAATTTGCTTGATGCATAGATTGAGATGAGGGATTTTTTCAAGCAAAGCAAAAAGTTTTTGGGTTTTGGATTTGAGAGAAGATAGAGGAGTGTTGAGCATTGCAAGTGTAGGGATTTTCTCAAACTCACAAGAAATATAGGCTCTAAGTGTTGCCTCTAGGGCAAGGATTGTGAATTTATCAACTCTTAAAGCTCTTAATAGATGATTTTGCTTGAGTTTGTTGATCAGATGTGATTTTCCCACGATGATTCCTGCTTGAGGACCACCAAAAAGTTTATCCCCACTAAAGCTTATTAGCGAGGGAGAGTGTTTGCAGAGCTCAAAAAGACTAGGTTCTTGGTCTGTTTGTAGCCCTTGCATATACCCGCTTCCTAGATCATAATAATCAATCAAACCTTTTTCTTGAGCCAATACACTCAGTTTGTCAAAGCTTACATTGGCGCAAAATCCAAGTTGCTTGAAGTTGGATTGATGTGCTTTCATAATAATTGCTGTATTTTCTGTGATTGCATTTTGATAATCAGAAAGGTGTGTTTTGTTGGTCGTTCCCACTTCAACTAAATTTGTGTTTGAAAGCTTCATCACTTCTGGGATTCTAAAAGATCCTCCGATTTCTACAAGCTCTCCTCTTGAAATAATTGTTTCTTTTTCTTTTCCAAATGTGTTGAGAATCAAAAGCACCGCACTTGCATTGTTATTGACCACAAGAGCATCTTCACAGCTCAAAAGGGTTTTTAAAAGATGGGTAATGTGGATATAGCGCTCACTTCTTTTTCCTTGTGAGATGTCATATTCAAGATTGTTGTAATTTGAGAGCAGAGGGAAGATTTCTTCTAGTATTTTGGGGTGCAAAAGACTGCGTCCAAGATTGGTTTGCAAAACAACTCCTGTGGCATTGATGAGAGGTCTGATCGTGCTGTGAGTTTTTAGATTATAAAGATCAAGAATCTCTTGTTTGATATTTTGAATTTGGATTGAGGAAGAGTGCGATGTGAGAATCTCTTGTCGTTTTTGATTAAGGATTGTTTGGATGCAGTTTTTTAGTATGGAAGGAGAACAATGAGAAAAATCATTGTCTTTAAGAAGCCAATCAACTTTGGGTAGAGCTTGTAATAATTCAATCACGGAATTCTCCAAGAAAATAGGATGTTGATATATAATTCTAGCTTATTTGAAAAATATTTTTGGAGGGCAAGCGATTCTGGTGTTCGCCTTGGGCTTCAAACCCATAGAGTGGCTAGGTGTCTAGTTGCTGGGGAGTTCGATTCTCTCGCCTTCTCGCCATAACAAAGTAATTTTTACTTAAAAAATGAAAAAATCTCTTGACAAAAGAGAAAGTTTTCTATAAAATCCCACTTTCATTTTTGCATTGGGGTATCGCCAAGCGGTAAGGCACCTGGTTTTGGTCCAGGCATTCCGAGGTTCGAATCCTTGTACCCCAGCCATTATTCTTTAAACTTTCACAATCTTATCTAATTATCGCGGGATAGAGCAGTCCGGTAGCTCGTTGGGCTCATAACCCAAAGGTCGATGGTTCAAATCCGTCTCCCGCAACCAAATCCTATTTTCGTATTTCCAAAAATTATATTTCTAAATAAGATGAAGATCCTACTCTTGAGAATCTTCTGTATGTTTATTTCCCTTTCCTCTTGCAGAGATTAATATAGGTGTGCCCTGAAAATCAAAATGTTCTCTAAGATAATTGACTAGATATCGTTTGTAGCTAAAATGAAGTGCTTTTGGACGATTCATAACAAGAGCAATTTGGGGAGGACAAGTCTCATATTGCGTTGCATAATAAATGCGAACAATTTTTCCGTGATCACTGGGAATCTGATGGCGTTTAGAGGCCTCAATAATAGCTTCATTGAGCTTGGCTGTTGGGATGCGTCTTGAATAATTGGTATAAACTTCCAAAATTTTGTGTTTGATCTCTTCAATATGGCGCCCATTTTTTGCACTAACGGTGAGAAAGGGGGCATATTCTAAAAAACGGAATTTTCTTTTATATTCTGTTTTGATTTGCTCAAAGTCTCCTTTTTTAATATCCCATTTATTAAAAATCACAATCACACCCAATGAAAATTTATCAACCAAAGAGCTGATACGCTCATCAAGTTCAACAAACCCATCACTTACATCAAGCACTAAAAGGGCAATATCACTTTTTTCAAGGACTTTTTGAGTGCGATCAAGAGCGTATTTTTCAATCCCCTCAATTTTACTCCTTCGCCTAATGCCCGCAGTATCTACAAAGCAAATTTGATGATTGAGAAAATCTATTTTTTCATCAACAGGATCAATCGTTGTCCCTGCAATATCGCTTACAACGCTTCGTTCGCTTCCAAGGAGGGCATTAAGCAATGAACTTTTCCCTACATTGACGCGTCCAATGATTCCCACATTGATTTGTGTGTGATCTTCTGATGGTGTTTCTTGGTCTTGTGTTAAAAATTCTTCCAAACTTTCCTCGTTGTCTTCTTGAAGAGAAAATGTTTGTGTCAAGTTGAGTGAAGTGATGATGTGGTTTTTCAAAGCCAAAATTCCACGATTATGGCTTACAGAGATCATAAAGCTTTCTTTGGCTCCAAAATTTGCAAATTCCCATCCCATTTGCTTTTCTTTATCATTATCAATTTTATTGATGACTAAAACACATTGTTTGCAGGATTTTTGGAGGCTGAAAAATAAGTCTCGATCTTCTTCTTGGGGCAAAATCTTTCCATCAACCATATACAAAACAAGATCCGCTTCATTGGCGCTCTTAAGACTGAGCTCTTTGACTTTTGAAAAAAGATCACTGCTCTCATCAATCCCGCCAGTATCCAAAACTTCCACTATATGTCCATCAAAATCTACAAAAGAAGAATTAACATCTCTTGTTGTTCCTGCAATATCAGAAGTGATTGCTTTTCTTTGTTTTAAAAAACGATTAAAAAGAGAACTTTTTCCCACATTGGGTTTCCCTAGAATTGCTATTTTTTTCATCTTACTCGCTTTGAATGTTTTGTAAAATGATAATCTAAACTTTAAGAAAATAAGGCAAGAGAAATGCGTTTTTTGTGGATTTGTATTTTATGTTTATGGAGTGTTTCTTTGTTTGCAGAAGTACAAAAAGCGCAAATTATCCAAACATATGCTTATGAAGTTAAGGATGGAGATTTTAAACAGAGGGTTAGAGATGGGGGAATTGAGATTCATATCCAATCTAAAGATCTTTTAGATTTTATCAATGCTGATAATCTAGAGGGAAAAATGGAAAGACAAGTTGTGCGTTTTAATGATGCTTATACAGAATTTAAAACATCTCCCCAAGTGATTCATGCTTATTCTAATGCATTAAATGCGAAACTTAAGTTTAATTTTACTCAAGTGATTTATGAGCTTGATTATATTGGCGATTCAACTTATAGGGTGAAGAATGCAATTCAAAAGATCCCAGAAATTTCTCAGTGCAAGGTTTTGATTCAAAAGACATTAACAAGCTTGATTGATGGGCGCAAGGATTTTGTAATCAATCTGGATAGTCAGCGTTATTTTGGAAAAGTTTTGGCAACTCATCGATATTTGCAATGCAGTAAATAAAAATGGAACATATTTTGCTAGATTGCTTTGTGTTAAACCAACAAATAAAGGATTAGAGATATGAGAAGTAAAATTTTTTACTCTAGTATGATTGGCATGGCGGCTTTAGGATTGAGTGGGTGTGGAGCTTTTAGTGATGGTGTGAGTGATACAGCACTTATTCCACCTTCTGCAAATTATCAGGCAAACTATGTCCCTTTGCAACCCCCAATGATGTATAACCAACCAAGTGGCAATATGATGCCTCAAGAAACAACCCCTCAAGTTCAAAGAGTAAATAAAATGGTTGTAGATAGTATTGAAATTCCTGCATTGCCAGAGATTCAGCAACCAGCACCAAGCGAATCTCCTCGTATGGCAAAACCAGAAAAAGAGCCAGAATATGAGGCGGGTGAGCCTTTGATTCCAAATTCACCTATATTGACTGCTAATAATATTATCGAGCTTAATGCTGTAGGAATGGGAGTGGCACCAGAATCATCTATTTCTCCTTCTCAAGCTTTGGCACTTGCTAAGAGAGCTGCAATTGTGGATGCTTATAGACAGATTGGCGAGAAAATGTATGGAATCAAGGTAAATGGTCAAGATACAGTTAAGGATATGATGCTTCAAAATTCTGTTGTAAAAACAAAAGTTCAAGCACTGATCCGCAATGCAGAGATTACTGAAACAGTTTATAAGGATGGGTTGTGTCAAGTTAGCATGGAATTGAAACTTGATGGAAGAGTGTGGCATAAGGTTTTGACTGGTAATTTTTAATCATAAAGATCTAATTCTAAGAGAGGTAGTTGATGAGAGACGCTATATGCAAAATCTTGATAGGATTATGTGTTTTGCTTTTTTTAAGCGCTTGTTCATCGACACAAACTAAGCAAGGGTGGGAAAACTTTCTTTCTTTTTTTGGAGAGAATCCACAGATTGATCCTGATGCTCTTGATTCTCTTGAGCATATTTCTGGGACTAAATTAGTCTTGCTCAATACACCAACTATTAAGTTTTATGATTTGGCTGTGGTGCGTGTGACTTACTATGCGATCAATATTGATCTCTTCCAAACTGGAGTGCCTATTGGATCTTTAGAGATCACAAAAAGCGATATTTGCTTTCAGGGAGAATGTGCTCCAAAATCACTTGCGGCACGCAAAATCTTTGGTGTTGTAAGTTATGGAGATTTGTTTGATGATATTTTTTTAGGCAATGACATTTTTCAAGGCAAGGGACTTCGAATCAGTAGAAGCGGTGTTTTAACTCAACGCTTTTTGATGAATAATCAAGAAATTTTATATGAAAGAACGGCTGATTACACGGTTTTTAAGAATCTAAGCAATGGTGTTGTGATTTCAATTCAGCCTTATGTTCCGCCTACCATCAACCCTCCAAATCCTAGAGGGCGTTAATTTAATTTTTGCTAAGGAGTGAGGATGAAAGATTTTTTGAGTTTAAAGGATTATTCTAAAGAAGAGATTCTGCAAATGATTGCTATTGCACAGGATATTAAAATCAAACATTCAAAATCAATCCCCACTCCATTGATGCAAGGATGTACCCTTGCAATGATTTTTGAAAAAAATTCAACACGCACAAGGGTGAGTTTTGAGACAGGTATCTATCAGCTTGGTGGAATGGGGCTTTTTCTTTCTAATCGTGATATTCAACTAAGTCGTGGAGAGCCTATTAAAGATACAGCTCGAGTCATTGGATCTATGGTAGACATGGTGATGATACGCACCTTTGAACATCAGCGTCTTGAGGAGTTTGCTTCTTACTGTCCAGTTCCGGTTATTAATGGATTGAGTGATAGTTTTCACCCTGTGCAGTTGATGGCAGATTATTTGACAATGCTTGAGTGTGGGATTGGAGTTTCTGAAGAGAGGCAACCTGTTGTTGCCTATATCGGAGATGGAAATAATATGGCTCATTCTTGGCTGATGCTTGCAAGCAAGCTTGGCTTTGAGCTGCGTATCGCTTCTCCCTTGGGATATGAGGTTGATTCTGGGATTGCTTCATTGGCTCAGGAGTTTGCAAAAACAAGCCGATCAAAGATTTCTTTATTGCAAGATCCACAAGAGGCAGTCAGGGGTGCAAATGTTGTTACAACAGATACTTGGGTATCTATGGGTCAAGAAGATGAAAAAGAAAAAAGAGCCAAGGCTTTTGGAGCATATCAAGTCAATCAGGAGCTAATGAATCTAGCACAAGATGAGGCCATTTTCTTGCATTGTTTGCCTGCTTATCGTGGGTATGAAGTGAGTGAGGAGGTTTTGGAGGGTAAAAGAAGTCGTGTTTTTTTGGAAGCACAGAATCGTTTGCATGCCCAAAAGGGAATAATGGTATATTTGTATCAAAAACACAAAGGGACACTATGCTGGAATTAAATGGGGAGATTACAAATGGCAATCTAACAAAAATTGATGAAAAGCACTTAAGTATTCAGCTTGAGAATGGGAACTTGAGCTTAGGAAAACCTTGTTTTGTTAGTGATGAAAATGGTGATGAGTATGTATTGATCTCAACAAATATTCTTAAACGATTGCTTGAAGGAATCAAAAAAGCACAAGAAGAAAAATTTACAATTTCTCTTGAACGAGATATTGCTAATCAAATGCCTTTAGACTTCGAAGATGTAATGAGTGTGGCAAAGGCTAAAATGAGAGAATTAGATCTCAATACAGAGGAATTGGATTCTGCAGAGTTGATTGAAGAAATTAAAAGAGAGCATCCTAATTTGTTCTTTAATATTGATGAGTATCTAAGGAAATAAATCATGATAGATTTTGAAAAGATTGCCAAGTATTCCAAATCCGGCCCAAGATATACAAGCTATCCTACTGCTGTTGAGTTCCATGAGGGATTTCAAGAGAGTGATTATATTCAAGCGCTAGAGCAGTCTAATTCAAGCGCCCTTCCTCTCTCCTTGTATTTTCATCTGCCTTTTTGTAAAAGTGCTTGTTATTTTTGCGGTTGCAATGTGATCTATACGAACAATGAAGAGAAAAAGCAGGGTTATATTCCTTATCTCAAGAAGGAGCTTGAGCTATTAAAGCGCTATTTGGATGTTCAAAGAGAGGTGATTCAGCTTCACTTTGGGGGAGGCACTCCTACTTATTTTCAAGCTCATCATCTTGAAGTTATTATTGATTTGATACATCAAACCTTTCCTCATTTTTCAAATCAGATTGAAGCAAGTTGTGAGATTGATCCTAGATTTTTCAACAAAGATCAAATGAGGGTACTCAAAGATGGGGGATTTAATCGTGTTAGTTTTGGGGTTCAAGATTTTAATCCAATAGTACAAAAAGCAATCAATCGATTTCAGAGTGTTGATCTTGTATCAAATGCTGTCAATATTGCAAGAGACTTTGGAATACGATCGATTAATTTTGATTTGATCTTGGGTCTTCCACACCAGAGCAAGGAGAGCTTTTTGGAAACACTTCAAACGGTCGTATCGCTCAATCCTGATCGTTTGGCCATTTTTAATTATGCGCATATGCCTTGGATTAAAAAAACTATGCAAAAAATTCCCTCTGATGCCCTTCCAACACCACAAGAAAAGCTCAAGATTTTAGAATCAAGTATTAAATTTTTGAAAGACAATGGTTATGAGCTGATTGGGATGGATCATTTTGCAAAAAAAGATGACGAACTTTTTTTGACAATGAAAAACGGGGAATTGAGGCGTAATTTTCAGGGATATACGACAAAGGGATTTTCTCAAACAATCGGTGTTGGCGTGACAAGTATTGGTGAGGGTGCAAATTATTATGTTCAAAATCAAAAAGATCTTAAGGCATATATGCAGAGCTTAGATGAGGATAGGCTTCCTGTGCATAAGGGTATTTGGCTTTCAGATGAAGATTGTTTGCGTAAAGAAGTGATTATGCAGATTATGAATAATTTGCGTCTTGATTATTCTTCGATCAATCAGCGTTTTGGAATTGATTGCAAGCAACATTTCTCACAAGCACTTGAGGCTTTAAAAGAGTATGAAGAGATAGGCTTTATAGAAAGTGATGAGAATGGTTTTAGAGCCACTCCAACAGGAGGAATGATGATTAGGAATATTGCAATGGAGTTTGATGCCTATCTTTCTAGGGCAGCAGATCAACAGCGTTTTAGCAAGACACTTTGATGGATAATATTTGTATCAAATGCGCAAAATGTAATCCAGTTTGCCCCACTTTTTTGGAGAGCTATGATGAGGTGTATTCTCCTAGGGGGTATTTGCATTTATGTGAACTTATGGGGCAACAGGCTTTTCAATCTAGAGAGGAGATTTTTCAAGTTCTATCAACTTGCACTCAATGTGGAGATTGTGAACCCTTGTGTCCCATTGATCTCCCTATTGTAAAAATTATTGCAAAGACCCTTAGTTGCGGATAAGATAATAGTTGATATAGAATCGAATTAGTGTCTTTGTTTTTGGATGAGGATAGTCTTTATAGGCAATCTCAATTGTTTTGATACTATTGCGATCCAATAGAATAAAGCCACTCTTTTTGATGATTTTTAGATCACTAATATCTCCATTTGGATGAAGGTAAAACTCTACGACATTGCCTCCACTTTGAGCGAGCATCCCAGCATTGGGTGGATATCGAAGATAGCTTTGGGTGATTCTGCCAATGTAGGCAAGATTATTGAGGATATATTCTTGTTCTTCTAATCCAAGTTGTCCAAATTCAGCTCCGTAAAATTCGCTAATGTTTTTTTTGGTTTGTTGATCTGCAAGTTGATAGCTTAGAGATTGTTGGATTGGTGTGGGGGGAGAGGGTTGATCGATGGAGCTGATTGCTTCATTTAGTGGCATAGAGTCTTGTGGGGAGTTTTTTTGATCATCCTGAGTGTCTAAGTTTTTTGTCTCTTGCGGTGTTTGTTGATGAGTGTCTGTAATGGGTATTTTTTTTTCAATAGGTTTAGGCTTTTGGGATTGTTTGTTTTGTGATTGATTGGGTTTGGTGATTTGTGATTTCTTTTGTTGCAATTGTGGGGGTGGGTTAGAAGGAGCTTTGGCTTGAGAATCAAAGGGTGCAAACTCAAAAGAAGAAATTTTTATTTTTGGGTTGTCGCCAATTCCCTTTTTGAAACCTTTTGAGTTGGTTTGTATAATAAAAATGAGAAGCAAAGCATGCAGAAGCAGAGAAAAACAAAAAGTAAAGAAAAGACGATATCGCTTCACTTTAACCTCTCTAATCCTTTTGTATTTCCCTAGAATCAAGAAGTACACAACCCCTTTCGTTTGAGAATAGGGTGAAGATTTTTTCATGATTCTCTAAAGTGATGATTTTGCTTCCCTTGTTGAGATAGATTTCTTTAAACTTAAAGGTATATTCTGCATTTATTTGCTTCTGTCTTTTTCTTAAAAAAAGCAAGATGCCAACAAGAAACAATAAAACTGCCAAAACCGCAAAATATCTCCACCAAGAAAATGAGGGAATAGCCCATACTATAAAGTGGATTCCTTGTGCATTTTGTGAGTAGGAATATGAGAGGGGTTGGTGTGAAGTGAGAGTGATTTGTGTTTGGTTTGGCGAGATAGATTGAAGCAAAAATGTATCAAATGGCGGATTGAGTATTTTGCTCCATTGTTTCTCCTGAAAAGCTTCTTTGAATGTCAGAGTGATTTGATTTTGTTTTTCTTGAATGGAAATTTTGCTTTGGATGGGGAGAGTAAATTTTAATTGATCTTTTGCTAGAGAAAAAGTGATTTGCTCCACAGAATGAGCCCCCCATAAAACATAAAATAAGCAAGATAAGAGAAAGAGAAAGCGCATTAGATTTGCTCGCGTGTAATGTAGTAGACGATCGCATCAGAATCTAAGATTTCATTGATTCTAATTGCGAGATTCTTTTCATAGACCATCACTTCTCCTTTGCCTATAACACGACCATTGACAAAAGCCTCAATTCCTTCCCCAGCAGGTTTTAAGAGGTCAATAATCGATCCTTTTTCAAGCTTGAGAATATCTCTGAGAGTGAGTTTGATTGAGGCAAGTTGAGCATCAAACATCACATCCATATCAAGTAGGCCGGCATAATCTTGCATCATTTTCTCAAAGCTTTGTGCTAGTTGGACTTCTCGTTCGCTATGTTCTTGGTTTTGATTGAGGATTGTTGGTTGCATTTCTACTCCTTATAAATACTGCATCTTCCTTCTTTGATCTGAAAATGTATACTTTTTGAAAAAAGATTTGGGACTTGAGCGTGATTTAGAAAAATTGGTATTCCAATTTGAGTTGCAGAATGAGTGTTTAATACTTTAGCTTTTCCAATAATGAGATTTGTAAATTCTTGACATAAATCTTTGATCTCATTTTGCGTAGGCTTGCTTTCTAAAAAAGCATGAGCAAGAAGTTCAATGAGATTCAAATCGAAAAAAAAATAATATTTTTCTCCATTAATAGTCATGCTTGTCCCATATTCTGTATCAGTGTGGGTGTATATCATATGAGGAGTTATGCCTAACATTGTTTGAACAATCTCAATAAAACTTTGTATCACCAAATCCATCATTTTCTCAATTATTGAGGTTTAAAGCTTTTTGTTGTGGTGCAAAACTCTTGAACGAAGCAATCTTGACAATTTGGATTGACTGCCTTGCAAACATACCGACCAAAAAGAACAAACCCTTGGTGAAGCGCATGAAGATGATCTTTGAAAAGCTTGACAAGGTCCTCTTCTGTTTTCTGAGTTGTTTTTGCACGCGTAAGACCCAGACGATGGCTAACTCTAAAAACATGCGTATCAACAGCCATAAAGTTTTCTCCAAAATACTCAATCAAGACAACATTTGCTGTTTTTTGTCCAACACCAGAGAGACTTTTGAGTTCATTTTGAGTGTGTGGAATTTCTCCATTGAAATTCTCCATCACTTGCTTTGCCATTGCGATGAGATGATTGGCTTTGTTGTTGAAAAAAGAACAACTTTTGATCAAGAGCTTGACTTCCTGAATATCCGCACATGCAAGGTGAGAGATTGTGGGGAAATTTGCAAAAAGAGCAGGAGTGATTAGATTAACTCTTTTATCTGTGCATTGAGCAGATAGCATCACGGCAACCAAGAGTTCATAGAGATTGGAGTATTTGAGCTCAGTTTTTGCTTGACCATAATGTAATAAAAATTTACGCTTAATGATTGAGGCTTTTTGGGTTTTGGTCATATTGCCTCAACAAAAATATTTTGAGCCTCAGAATCTCGAAGCGCAATTTTAGTATGGTTAACTTGAATGGCTAAAGTAGCTTTATTTGATGAGAATCTCTCAAGGAAGATTTGGGAGTTTTTTGTAATCCCAAGAGATAGAAAACGATGCTTGAGTGCCTCATCTTGAGTTTGAATATTGGTAATTTTGTAAGTTTGGTTTTCGCATCCTTCAAAAAGTGTCATAGTTTTGCTCCTAATCTGAGATAAAAATACGCTCAATAATCTTGAATGGGGCGCTTATGATATCTTCAGCAAGAGTTACCTCAGACTTTGGATTTTGTAGCGTTCCTTTCAAAATCAAGCTTGTAGATATTTTACCTTCTTTGCCTAACAAAAGGTATCCAACAATGGGAATCTTGTTGAGAACTTCTGATAGGCCCTTGATTGTGGAAATTGTGAGGGAGATATTGAGCTCTTGTGTGTCAAGGGTGACAATCCCTCCACCATTGATATCAATTGTATCGCCAACCAAATCAATTTTTTTGAGTCCAAGATATTTGTCATTGAGCTCCATAAGGATTCGTCCATGTTTGACTTGGTAGCCATCTGTGCTAAATCCTGGTTTTTTAAACACGATTAGGGAGGGGATTGTGTCAATCAGTGCAACAATATTTTGAAGGGTTGCAAAATTCTTAAATGTTGTATTTTGAATCTCCATATCTGCACGTAAGATTTTGTTTTTATATAAACCTTTGATGCCAAAGAGACCGCCCTGAACGATTTCTTTGCCAGCAACAAGATTGATAAAATCCCCACTAAAGTTATTGGCCTGGAATTTTGCAATATCATCATACAAATCAACATTGATGACCCCATTTTTATGTGTTGCATCAATGGTCGTTTTTTTGTTATTCATATTGACAATAATTTCATCTGTGGGGATGGTGAGTTCTTTGTATTTGATGGCGGAATTTTTAGATTCTAAATAAAGAGAGAAAGATTTTTGAGTAGATGATGATGGCTTTGTTTCTTCTTGGGTAGAGGATTGGAAGAGGGGGATTGTGTTGTGTCTTAGGGCTTGGAAATCGAAATTTTTATCTTTTAGAAAAACCTTGAGTAGATTGTCGTGATATTGGAGTGTAACACTCTCATCAAGAGATTGAAGAGAGATTGAGGTGGGTGAAATTTGAAGATTGGAATGAAATTCTTTAATAGGATTCCATTTTTTATCAAAGATCGGATATGTCAGATCAAACAATTCGCTTTGGATGGAAAAGTTTTTAAAATCCGTTGTTTGAATAGATGCTTTTCCATTTTTGATGGCAAGATGAGAGAGAAGGGGAGAATAGGGATAAAGTTTGCTCAAATCTTCAAGAACAATTGTTTTTGACTCGCCAAGAGTAAGCATAATAGAAAAATCTGGAAGATTGATGCTTGGAACTTCTGCAAAATCAGCATTAATCGCAATTTCTGCAATATCATCTTGTTCTAAAAAAAGGATTTTTTCTAAGGGAGAGTTTGGATGAGGTGAGGTTTGGATATGGATTATGTTAGGTTTGAGTCGCCCCTGTATTGTTTTGTCAGCTAGATTGATATCACCACTAACCAATCCTTCAATAAGGGGATTTTCAAGCGTGACTTGAGAATCATTGATGAACAAATGACGCCCGTTGGGAGTAAGATCAAGCGTGAGATTTAGAGATTGTGCAAATACAGGCATTCCAAAAACTTCTAGATGCGTATTTTGGGATAGAAAGGTTCCTTGAGCTTGCACATTGAGCTCATCTTGTATTTTTTGGAAAGAAAGCTTTAGATTAAGATCAATCACAGAATCAAGTTGCTTGACATCAAAGCCGATTCCATAAGTTTGCAGAATCTTATGAATTCTTTGATCTAAAACTGCGTCGGAAGATTTGAGAAAAACAAGGGTTTTTACACCCTCAGAAGGATGGGATAGGTTGTGTAGCTCAACAAAACTCCCATCAAGTTGCAATCCTTCATATCTTGGATCCTTTAAAGAAAAGCTTAAAATCTCATTTTGAAATTTAGCTTTAAGAAAGGGCGTGGTGATTGGGGCAAGATGAGATTCAAGTTTGAGTCCAACATTTTCAAAGTCCAATTCCGCATAAAGGCTTTTAAGCATTTTGGGGATGAAGTCCTCATTGAGTGGAGCGCTAAAAAAAAGATTTTTGATTCTCGCAGAATCGAAGGATGCCTTTTGCAAAAGCCAAGTATGCAAAGCAGGGATTTTTGCAAAATCTTTCTCATAAAGTGCGAGGCTTTTAATTGGTGTACTAAAAGCACTTACATTGAGAATCTTGAGATTGGAATTTCCCTTAATGATAAGTTTTTCTTGTCTATTCTGAGAATCTCCATAGGGGTGTGCAATCAGTGAGAAAGCTAATTTGTCTTTAGAAAGAAAATAATCAATTTCTCCATTTAATTGAACTTGAAAGTTTGTGGCAATAAATTTTTGAATCTTGAGATTGATTTTGTGAGAATCTTGTTGGATTTGAAATAGGGCTTGGATTTCTGGGAAAAAGAGATGATAGCGTTTGCCATCATAAAAAACTGAAGCAGACTCTTTTTGTTGTGGAAGAAAGATATTTTTAACCTCAATTTTTTCAAAGTATGAAATAGCAACTAGGCTATTTTGAAACCATCGAATTGCTTTTGGAAACTCAAAATGTGTCTGTTTGTTTTGTTTTTTAATCGCTAGAGTATCAAGAGTCAAGATGAGTTTATTATCAAGTTTTAGATACAATCCATTTAATTCAATATTTGCAATTTTGAAATGCTGGATCCGAATCCCTTTTGAAAGTGTATAAAAACATCCAATAAGTAGTGTTATAACAATGCTGAGAAAAATGCTTAAGATAATAAATTTTGTTTTGTTTGTTTTCTTTTTTTGCTGTGTTTTCATTTTGTTTTATCTTAATTTGAAAGTTGAAGTCCACAAAGAAATTATTATGCTTCCGCGTGGAACAATTAATCAAATTGTATCATATCTCCCTTCGCAAAACATTGATGCAAATCGCCTAGATTCTCTTCTTCTGAGATTTTTTGGTTCTCCTCAGAGTGGATGGATTGATTTGGGATGTACTTTGATATCTAAGGGTGATTTTTATTATCGCTTGACAAGATCAAAGTCTGCGATGAGGGAAGTGAAATTGATTCCTGGTGAGACGATGTTTTTCTTTTTTAAGGATATTGCAAGAATCTTTGAAATACAAGAAGATGATCTTTGGAGGGCGTGTAAAAACTCTCCCCAATGTATTGAGGGAAATTTTGTCCCTCAAACTTATAAGATCCCTTATGGTGCAGATGCAAAAGATATTGTTTGGTATCTTTTGGATTATTCAAAAAAGGCTCATCAAGATTTTGCTCAAAAGCAAGGGATTATTTATGGAAGTCAAAAATGGAAACAGATTTTAAGCAAGGCAGCAATTATCCAAAAAGAGGCCGCTGATGCTAAAGAGATGCCAATTATTTCTGCTGTTATTGATAATCGAATCAAAAAAGGAATGCCACTACAAATGGATGGTTCGCTGAATTATGGACAATATTCGCACGATAAAATCACACCAAAGCGTATTCGAGAAGATCAAAGTTTGTTTAATACATATAAGTATAGAGGAATACCACCTGTTCCATCAGGTAGTGTAAGTTTTGAAGCTCTTGAGGCTTCTTTAAATCCCGATCGTGTTCCATATTTGTATTTTGTAAGGACTAAAGATGGAAGACATACTTTCTCTGAGACATATCAAGATCATAAAAATAATTTTAAAAAGTAATAATTTTTTCTTATCATTGTAAAAAAACTACAGGGCAAGGAGAAAAGATGAGTGAAAATCCTGTATGGGTCAATGAGAAGCGCTGTAAAGGATGCGATATATGTGTATCGATGTGTCCAGCAGGCGTGTTGTCGATGCGACTAGATTCTAAAATGATATTGGGAAAAGTGGTTGAGGTGTCATTTCCTGAAAGCTGTATTGGGTGCAGAGAATGCGAATTGCATTGTCCTGATTTTGCAATCTTTGTGGCAGAAAAAGGGGAATATAAGTTTGCAAAAATAAATCAAGAATCTCAATTAAGAGGGGAGAAGATCAAAGCCAATGCATTTCTTCTTCCTCAAGAGTATAGGGAGTCAAAATGAGAGAATTAGTCATTAGCGGAAATGAATTGGTTGCATTAGCTGCCATTGATGCAGGATGTAGATTTTTTGGAGGATATCCAATTACTCCTTCAAGTGAGATTGCACATACAATGAGCGCCTTGCTTCCTAAGCATAATGGGACTTTTATCCAGATGGAAGATGAAATCAGTGGGATTTGTGTTGCACTTGGGGCATCAATGAGTGGAAAAAAGGCAATGACAGCAAGCTCTGGGCCAGGAATTTCTCTCAAAGCTGAGCAAATTGGTTTTGCCTTTATGGCTGAAATTCCTCTTGTGATTGTGGATGTTATGAGGGGAGGACCATCGACAGGTTTGCCTACACGTGTATCTCAAGGAGATATTGAATTTTTAAAGCATCCTACGCATGGTGATTTTAAGGCTGTAATGGTAGCTCCTTCAAATTTAGAAGAAATTTATTTTCAAACAATTAAAGCCTTTAATCTTGCAGAAGAATTGATGACGCCTGTATTTTTGGTGCTTGATGAAACAATTGGGCATATGTATGGAAAGGTTGTCTTGCCTGAAGTATCTGAGATTGAGATTTTACATCGGAAGCGTTTTTCTGGAGATCCAAAAGAATATCTTCCCTATGATGTTCCTCAAAATTCTCCAGCAGTTCTCAATCCATTCTTTGAGGGGTATTTTTATCATGTGACAGGATTGCATCATGGAAAGGGAGGGTTTCCTACTGAAGATCGGAATCTTGCACAAAATTTGGTTGAGCGCCTTTGTGGAAAAATTGAGAGCAGGGCTGAAGAAATTGCCCATTTCCAGACATATATGCTTGAGGATGCAGAATATGTTTTGATTGTTTATGGGTCGGTGTGTTTGGCAGCAATCGAAGCTATGCATATTTTGAGAAGCGAGGGGAAAAAAGTGGGAATCTTATCTCCAAAGATTCTCTATCCTCTTGCCCCTCAAGCTCTCAAGCAACATATCAAAGAAAATCAAAAAGTGTGCGTGATAGAATTAAACCGCGGTCAATATGTTTTTGAGGTAGAGCAAATGCTTGGACATAAGGTTGATTTTATAGGACAATATGATGGCCGTCCAATTGATCCTGATGTAATGGTTCGAGAAATCATGCAAAGAATCCAAGGAGGAAACAATGGCTTTTAATTATGATCAATATTTGCGTATTGAAAAAATGCCGACATTATGGTGTTGGGGGTGCGGAGATGGAGTGATCTTGAAATCCATTATTCGTGCTATTGCGACTAATGGTTGGGATATGAAAGATGTGTGTGTTGTCAGTGGAATTGGGTGTAGTGGGCGTATGAGTTCTTATATTAACTGCAACACTGTGCATACCACACACGGTAGAGCTTTAGCCTATGCAACAGGAATTAAGCTTGCCAATCCGGATAAAAAAGTCATCGTTGTATGTGGAGATGGGGATGCATTGGCAATCGGTGGGAATCACACCATTCATGCTTGTCGCAGAAATATTGATCTAAATCTTGTTCTTGTCAATAATTTTATTTATGGATTGACTAATTCACAAACTTCTCCCACAACGCCAAAGGGATTTTGGACTGCTACTGCTGAATA
The DNA here is from genome assembly GCF_021300655.1 of Helicobacter kayseriensis. Lineage (NCBI taxonomy): Bacteria > Pseudomonadati > Campylobacterota > Epsilonproteobacteria > Campylobacterales > Helicobacteraceae > Helicobacter > Helicobacter kayseriensis. The sequence goes on along the minus strand of NZ_JAJTNB010000007.1, from coordinate 1,057 downwards.
TGGAAACATTGATCCAAGTTTTGATGCATGTTCTTTGGCAAAGTCCGCAGGAGCTTCATTTATCGCAAGAGAGAGTGTTTTGTATCCCAAAAAAATGGAAAAAATTTTGAGCGAAGGATTTGCACATAATGGTTTTAGCTTTATGGAGATTTTTAGTAATTGTCATATTAATCTGGGGCGAAAAAACAAAATGGGCGAAGCTGTGCAAAATTTAAATTGGATTGATTCATTGACTATCTCAAAGTCAAAGTTTGATCTTCTTGATGAGAATGAAAAAAGAGGAAAATTTCCCACAGGAATCTTGCACCAAGAAGAAAAGGTGGAATATTCTCAAGCATATAAAGAGATTCAAATCAAAATGCAAGGGGGTGAAAAATGAGAAAACAATTGAGATTTTGTGGAGTTGGGGGTCAGGGAGTTTTGCTTGCAGGGGAGATTTTGGCCGAATCAAAAATCGAAAGTGGAGGCTATGCAATTAAAGCAGCAAGCTATACTAGTCAAGTGCGTGGTGGTCCGACAAAGGTCGATATTTTATTGGATGAAGAAGAAATTTTTTATCCCTATGCGATGGAGGGAAGCATTGATTTTATGCTTTCTACAGCTCAGGTAAGCTATGATCAGTTTAAAAGTGGCATTAAAAAGGGGGGAGTTATTGTTGTAGATTCTAATTTGGTTGTTCCTGCCCAAGAAGATAGAGCAATTTTCCAGATTCTAGAAATTCCAATTATTTCTATTGCAAAAAATGAGATTGGCAATGTTGTCACGCAATCTATTGTCGCTTTGGGAATTGCTGTTGAGTTATCTCAAGCGATTGATCGGGATTTGGTGTTTGAGACGATGAAAAAGAAGGTTCCAAGTAAGGTTTTGGATCTCAATATCAAAGCCTATGAGTTGGGTGAAAAATATGCAAGAGAACAAAAGCTAGTTTCAAAATAAATATTGTGTTTGACTCAACATCAAAGAGAGAAATTCTCTTTGATGTTTTTATTGATCCAAACCTTTAGAACTGCTTGATAAATATATAAGCGTAAAGTATCTCATCTCTAATCTTGTATCT
>NZ_JAJTNB010000006.1 GCF_021300655.1 Helicobacter kayseriensis | reverse complement strand
TTTCATGGAGCCTCTTGTGTTTGGAGGCTCCAAAAGTTTTTCATAATTTATAGTGTGTGTCTTTTAAAGTCATTCCCCACCCAAAAGGTGGGGAGGCTTTGGGGAAAATGGACATCACCTTCATATTCATTTTTTCAAAAGAATTATTATAAAATCTCGATCGATATTGATAAAATCTTAATCAAAAATCGCTATGATCTTTTATTAAGCTCATCAACACACAAAGAAATACAAAATTTTATGGAGCCTCTATCTAATGGAGGCTCCAAAAGTTTTTCATCTCTTACAACACTTTTTATGTGTTTTGCTTACTTCACTCTTGAAAACAAGAGTGAAGCCTTCATTTATTCTTGAATAAAATGTGCTCCCAAACTTGTCTCTCTTGCCAAAGCATGCAAAACAATCTCGCGCGCAACCTTTAATCTCAAGCCAAACATCTCACCCATTATCCCCATCTGCATTTGTTCGATTATCCTCAATGCTTCTTGAAGTCCCTGCTTTGTGCGGATGATTCCGACTTGATTCCACATAAGATGCCTTAGCTGGTTTTTAAGCTCTAAATCATTAGCGTGAAACAGCTCCTTCATTGTCGGTAATCTCACCTCAACATCTCCTTGCTTATCCTCATACACTCCACTAATCTCATTTGCAACTCTCTTACCAAACACAAGTCCCTCCAATAAGGAATTAGATGCTAAGCGATTGGCTCCATGAAGTCCATTGTTGGCACACTCTCCGATTGCAAAAAGATTTTCAACCCCCACAACCCTCCCATCAAGTCCCACCTCAATCCCGCCCATACAATAATGAAATGCAGGTGAAATGGGAATCAGCTCATAAGGCGGATTGGCTCCATATTCTTTCAAAGAAGTGAAGATATTAGGAAACCTATCTTTGAAATGTTGATAAGAAAAACTTGAAAGATCCAAAAAAGCTTGCTCTCCGCTTTTGCGACAATGATCAAAAATCCCTCTTGCCACTATATCCCTTGGTGCAAGCTCTCCACGCTCATCATATGCAAACAAAAATCTCTCACCCCTCGCATTGACAATCTTCCCCCCCTCCCCCCTGACTGCCTCACTTATCAGAGGTTTTCTAGCACTTGGGGCTTGTGTATATACAGTGGGATGAAACTGCATCATTTCCATATCTTTAAGCTTCAAGTTGTGCTTTAGAATCATTCCGTGCAAATCTGCGCTCAATGTCCTTGCGTTGGTATGATAAGTATATAACCCCCCTATCCCTCCGCTAGCTAGGACAACATAGTTGGCCAAAACTTTGATGATCTCTTCCCCTCTCTTGATTAAAACCCCTTGACACCTTCCCCCCTCAATCAATAAATCAACCACTTGGGTATCTTTCCATAATGGATGCCTTAAGCGCTCAAGAAGATGAGTGTGCAAAAACTTTCCACTCCCATCTCCATCAAAGTGAATAATCCTTGCCCTTTGATGCCCCCCCTCTTGGGTATAAAGAATCTGATCCAACTCATTTCTATCAGCTCTGATTCCAAGCTTTTCCAAATCCCTTACAAGATTTAGACTTTCTTGAGAAAGAATCCTTAATGCCTCAAGATTATTGAGATGAGATCCTGCGCCCAAAGTATCCTCAATATGCAATCGCATATCTTCTTCATCCAAAGCCACACTAATCCCCCCTTGGGCATAAAAGGTATTGCATTCTTGAGGTTCTTCTTTGCAAACAAGCAAAACTTTCAAGCTAGATGGTAGATGCAGTGCACAATACAATCCAGCAACCCCACTCCCCACAATCACAACATCATATTTCATTATTTTTTGACTTCTTGAGAGGGAGAAGTTGCTTGATGATCTAAAGATTGGGCTTGTGGAGGAATCTCTTCTCTCCACACAGGAATTGCCTTAAAGCCACAGCCTACACAAAAAAGAGAATATGCTAGAATCACACAATGAAAAGTTCGCATTTGATTATCTCCCAATTAAAAAGTGCTCATTCTTGGTCTAAACTCAAAGAATTTGATGAGATCTCAAAACTCATCAACTCTTTGACTTTGGAAGCGCGTAAGTATATAGCTTTTGCACACAAAAAAGAACAAATCCTTCTAGTTGCACTCAAAAATCCCAATCTATGCGCAGAATTCAATACCTACACCGCTCCAATACTACTCAACACCCTCTCTTCCTTCAAAGAACATTTTCCCACACTTTCCTCACTCAAACAAATCAAAGCATATTTTCCACAAACCCCATCTCCACCAAAACGCTCAACTTCTCTGCTCTCAAAAGAAGAGCTTGATGCTCAACTCAAGCAAATCAAAAGCTATCGCCAAAGACGCGCCTTGATCCAAAAATACCAAGAGCAAGGCTGTATTCGCTTTCTACCTCCTAGACACTTTGCAAGATACAATGAAATCATTGAGACTTTTTTCATCCAAGCCTATCAAGAAAGAAGCGATGGAAACTTTCAAATCCAAAGCACCAATCCCAAACTCACTTCTATCTTTGAATCCATCCAACACATTATCCAACAAAGCCATGAATCCTAAATCTCAACTCATCCACACACTCCAGACACTTCCTAAAACTAGCGGGATCTATCAATATTTTGACCAAAAAGGGCGCCTACTCTATGTGGGAAAAGCGAAAAATCTCTACAACCGCGTGCGAAGCTATTTTAAAGTCAGTGATGCTTCTCCTAGCTCAAACCTAAGCTCTAGAATCCACCATATGGTGCTTCAAATCCATTCGATTCAGACATTGATTGTCAAAAGCGAGCACGATGCCCTTATCTTAGAAAACTCCCTTATCAAACAACTTAAACCCAAATACAATATCCTGCTTAGGGATGACAAAACCTATCCCTATATCTTTTTTGACCTTTCTTCACCCTTTCCGCGCCCCCAAATCACACGCAACAAAAAAAATAAAAATTGTTTATATTTTGGGCCCTTCTGTTCTGGAGCAAGAGATTTGCTTGATAGTCTTTATGAGCTTTTACCTTTGGTGCAAAAAGGAAATTGCCTGCGTGAAAAAAAGGCTTGCTTGTTTTACCAAATCAAGCGTTGCAAAGCCCCCTGTGAGGGAAAAATCTCACAAGAGGAATATCAAAAAATTTTACATTCTTGTTTTGAGTATCTCAAAAACAAAAAACTCCTTATCTCACACTTAGAAGAGAGAATGCAGATCCTAGCCTCACAAGAACGCTTTGAGGAAGCACTTATTTTGCGTGATCGAATCAAAAAGTTCTCTTCTCTTAGCATTGATTCTGTGATTGATCTACATACACAAGATGCCAATTGGGATGTGTTTGCAATCCATCACGATGGGAAAATGGCTACACTTGTCAAACTCTATATGCGAGAGGGGAAAATCATCTCTAGTGATTATGACAAGATCCCTCTCCAACAAGGAATCTTGGAAAAAGAAGATCTATTATCTCTCTATCAACAAGCCCTTGTATCACATTATTCAAAAGATCTTCCAATCCTCCCCAATGCAATTTTGCTCCCCAATGAAATCTTGCTTGAAGAAACCCTCTCTTGGCAAGAATGGCTTGGACACAAAATCAAAATCCTTATCCCTCAAAAAGGAGAGAAAAAAGAGCTTGTCGATCTTGCACTTCTCAATGCCAAAGAAATTTCACGCACAAAAAATGATGAGAGTGATCTTTTGTTGCAGATTCAAAAGCTTTTTGACCTAAGCCACATTCCTTATCGAATCGAAGTATTTGATACAAGTCATCACGGAGGGAAAAATAATGTCGGGGCAATGGTTGTTTATGAAGATCAAAAATGGGTCAAAACTTCTTATCGGCACTATCTTTTGGAAGGAAGTGATGAATATTCTCAAATGCGTGAAATGCTTGTGCGACGCGCTAAGGATTTTGAAAAAGATTCCCCCCCTGATCTTTGGCTCCTTGATGGAGGGGTTGCACAAATCAAAATCGCTCAAGAAGTGCTAGAAAGTAGTGGTGTAGAAATCGATATCATCGCAATCGCCAAAGAAAAGCTTGATCACAAAGCACATCGTGCCAAGGGAAGAGCCAAGGATATTCTTCGAGCAATCATTCAAAATCAAACCAAAGAATTCTCCCTTTTGCCAAGTGATACAAGACTTCAATTCTGTCAAAAACTCAGAGATGAGGCACATCGATTTGCAATCAATTTTCATCGCAAGAAAAAACTTCAAGGGTTTATTCCCAGCACCCCATCTGAGAGAAAAAATCAAAATTAACAAAAAGTATCAGAATCTATAGAGTTTCAAAAACATTTAAACAAGTAGAGTTAATTCCCCCCCCCTCCCTCTTTTTAAATTAAGCTTTTTTGTAGAGTTCTTCTTCGATTTGAATATAAAATTTTGCAAGCTCTCCATAAGCCTTTTCCCAAGCTTTTAAAACCGTTTCATCTGCTCCTAATACAGTTTTGATCGCTTTAAGTAAACATTCTCCCACGATTGGATAGTGTTCGGGTTTGACATGAGATTTCACATGAGTTTCACCAATTTTTGTCACAAAAGCTCTCATATTTTCCATATTGTCAATATTCATCGCTGCATTCCAAACCGCATTTGCCAATGCTTTTGGTTGAGATCCATTTTTTTGCTTCCCCATATCAAACATTGGTTTGACCTCAGGATAACGCTCAAACATATCACGATAAAATTCTTGCGTAATCTCTTCGCCCCTTTCTTTCAAAATAGGTGCTGTTGATTTAACGATATCAATTGTATTTTGATCCAACATCGCTTTCTCCTTTTTATACAAACTACAAAATGCGGAGAGATATTAGAGAAAAAAACAAATCCTGTCGGTAATCTAGATTACATTTTGACAAATCCCCCTGCATATTTCATCCAAATAGCAATCCTTGATTGTTTATAAGATTTCCCTCATTGATTCCCCTCCCCTCTTATATCTTTTGCTTAATTGGTTTATCTTGACTTGCAAATCTGGATTTGCTTATGATGCTCAATGATAATCCCCTCTTTAATCATTGATAAGATTTCTTTAGAAAGAGCGGGGCGTGAAACTCCTAGAAACTCAGCAAGCTCATAGCGTTTTAGTGTAGTGTTTGGATAGATTTTCAAATAATTTAGGATTTTCTCCCTCAAAGAGGTTTTGCTAAGGATTTGAATCTTATTCGAAAGATTGAAAGCCTTTCTGGCCAAAATCTTATTCATCGCCTTTGACATATACTCAAGAACAAATTCTTTGGGGATCGCTAGCACGTCACCCTCTTGAGCCATAAGCGTATAATAAGGATAAGGGATATCCAAAAACAAAATCACCTCTCCAAAGCACTCTCCCCTCTCCCCAAACACAGCAATAATATTGCGCTTCCCTCCCAATGTATTTTCACACACATATACCACCCCACTTAACAAAATATACAGATATTTTGGGAGATCCTCCATTTCAAAAATACTCTGACCTTTTTTGAAATGCATAACCTTGCTAGAGTTTAAAACTAGCTCCTGATTCTTGATATCTGCAAACAAGGGATGAGAAAAGATCTCTCTCACTTGCTCTCCATCTTCATACTCATATCTAGCCAAGTGGCTTGATGAATAAGACTTCCACAAGAAACGGCATCTACACCGCTTGAAGCATATTCAGCGATATTCTCCAAAGATAGATTCCCGCTTGCTTCTAGCAAAACAAGAGGATACTTTTCATTGCGTATTTGGACAACTCGCTTGATCTCACTGACCTCCATATTGTCACACATCACAATATCAACACCGGCCTCAAAAGCTCGAACACATTCTTCAAAACCCTCACACTCCACTTCGATCTTGCAAGGAAAGGGGAGGTTTTTTCTTGCCTGAGCAATAAGCTCGCAAAGATCTGTGATGTACAGTAAATGCGTATCTTTCAGCATCAGTGCATCATCTAATCCCAAACGATGATTTTTTCCTCCCCCATTGCGAACAGAATATTTTTCTAAATTTCTTAGCAATGGGCGCGTTTTGCGTGTATCTAAAAGTGAAATAGGGAGATTTTTAAGTTTTTGAACAAAGTGATATGTATGCGTTGCAATCCCACTGCTATGTTGAAGGATATTCAAAAGCACACGTTCAACTTTCAAAATCTCAAGATAGCTCCCCTTGATTCTTGCCAAAACATCTCCATACTCAAATGCCTGAGTATCCCTGAAGGCCTCAAGCAAAGAAAGTCCTCGCATTTTACAAAGTGTTTTGAGATAAAGCTCTCCAGAAAAAATTCCGCTACTTTTTGCAATCACACAAGCCTCAACAACTCGATCTTCTGCAATCAAAGAAAACAAATCCCCTCTTCCCCAATCTTCACGCAATGCTTCTTTGATAAAACCCTCAATCAAATCATCCATAGATTCCATCCTCTTTTTAAGAAAGTTCCATCATTCGATCAAGTGCTTTTTTGGCAGAGATTCCAATCTCTTGTGGAATCTGTATTTCATTGTAGGGTTCTCCCTTTTTGTAAGCCTCAAGCACCTTTAAAACATCTTCCAAAGTCGTTTCATTCATCGTAGGACACTCTGGCTTTGTCGCAGAAAGAACAAAGGTATGATTGATTCCATTGTGAGGCTTTCTTAAACGATTGACAAGATTAAACTCTGTCCCTACAGCGACCTTTTGAGTAGGATCAAGGGAGGTGACATATTGAATAATCTGGCTTGTTGATCCGACAAAATCTGATCTTTCTACTACTTCTGGAGGACATTCAGGGTGCGTTACGATCAAGATATTTGGATATTTTGAACGATAAAACTCAATATCTTCTACACTAAAAAGCTGATGTACAGAACAAAATCCGTTATAACAAATCACATCCGCATCAAGAATCTCTTCTTGGCTTGATACTCCAAGAACAGCAGACTTCATTTTAAACCTATGAGCCAAATTAAGTCCCAAACACTTATCTGGGAGGAAGAAAATCTTCTTTTGGTGGCTTCTTGCATATTCAAAAATCTTACTTGCATTTGCACTTGTGCAAACTACCCCACCCATCTCTCCTACTTTGGCTTTAACTTGAGCATTTGAGTTGATATAAGTAATCGGAAAAATCTCTTTGATCCCATAGCTTTGCATCAATGCAATACTCTCATCATAATAAGTATCATCAATCATTCTTGCCATCGAACAGCACGCAAGCCGTGGCATAATCACACGCTTTTGTGGAGCAAGGATCTTGACACTCTGCCCCATAAATCCCACTCCACAAAATACAACAAGCTTATGGGGATTTGCACTCGCCTTTCTTGCAAGCTCCAAACTATCCCCCACCAAATCAGCCATTTCAACAATTTCATCTTTTTGATAATAATGTGCAACAAGCAATGCATCACATTCTTGCAATAATGCTCTAATTTTTTCTCTCATACAAAACTCCCTATTCTCTCTCCAAATTTCACGCTCCGCCCCTCTTCTAGCTCAAAATTCACTCCCGAGGCGATCAGCACAACAGTTGAACCCATTTTAAACATTCCCATTTCTCGCCCCTTTTTTATCTTCACAGGCTCTTGATATGCATATGTAATACACTCATTTGCTCTAGCATTGGTCTGTAGCCTTGGCTCAAAATGCAAAAGCATTTGTCCCACATTTAAAGCCCCCACAGCAACATAGAAAAATTTTCTTCCTCTTTGATCCTTTGCTACGACCACAACACGCTCATTGCGTATAAAAAGATTGTGATTTTTAAACAAGGACTTTTGATTGACAGGCAAAAGCTCCCCGCCAAAATAGCGCACCTCCACTACCTCCATATCACAAGGTGCATGATAGCGATGATAGTCTTTAGGAGATAGATACAAATTTAGATAACAATACCCATCTTCTACCACTTCTCCCAAAAACTCACTCACTCCATAACTCATTCCCTTGATTTGGATTGCCAAGTTATGCTCCACTTTTCCCCTAGCCATCACCAACGAATCTGTCGGAGAGACCCATACATCCTCTTGCATATCAACAAAACGCTCTTTTTGAAGCTCACGCGTAAAGAGATGATTGAGTGTGGGATAATCTTGTGCGGGTTTAAACTCCCCCAAATCGATTCCAAATATTTTGACATAACCTTGATTGATCCATTTTTGCAAAGGCTGAGGAAAGGGATATGAAGCAAATTTGCCAAACATCTTTGAACAAAAATTTGTCATGCTTGTTCTCCTTTATAGGCAATATTAGAAAGTTGCAACAAAAGCTCAACTTCACCGCGTGTAATCCCCAATTCTTTTGCAATCACATCCACGCTTTTGCCTGATTCTAAAAGTGAGAGAATCTTTTTTTCATCTACATTATTGACAGAATTGCTAGAGAAAAATTCTAGCTCTCTAATCTTCCCATCTAAGCTACTAAGATTGTTAGTAGCCATCTTAATCTCATCATTGACACGCTGTTCAATACTCTCTAAGTGTTCATATGTTTTACTCAAAGAGTGAGTGATGATATCTTTAGTTTGCATCTCAATTTGCGCAATGATTTCTTGCGTCTTTTCCTCTTGCTCTCCTTGAAGATTTTTTAGAATCTTTTGGATCTTATAAAACTCATCATATAAATTATCAATAGCAACTTCAAATTTATCCAATCGCTTTGAGGATTCTAAATCTTTAAAATAAGTAAAAAGCAAAATCAAAAATGCAGCCAATCCTATAAAACCACTTAAAATCAAATTTAGATTTTGTTCTATCCAAAGACTCATAGCCTCTCCTCTTTTTTAGATCGTATCTCTAATCGTTCGCATTCTACTATATAACTATCATAGCTTCTTGTATGCATTTCCCCCATTTTAATAATCCTTGCAATATTGGGAGTAAGCATCTTCAAATAAAAAGGAATAAGCTTATTGGGAAAGCTTGGTAAATCTACTCTTGCATAATACATTTTTCCCTCTTGCATCTTTTCTTTTAGGCATAAAAACTCATGTCCAATATAACAAGTCAGGGAAGATTGCTCAAGGTGAAGCAATGAAGTGGGTGTAGGAGAAATCTGTTGCTGAATATGCTCTAACTTTTTATATATTTCAAGCAAAAGCTCTAGCATCACTTCATCCCCATCATACTCTCTCCCCTTTGCAAGCCTCAACCACCGATCAATCCCCATTTCTTCTTTTTGATTGAGGTGGTGAAACTCTTCCAAACTCTCTCCTCCGATCTCTTCCACCTCTTTCATCTTTATTTCCAAAGCACTTCTAACAATGCGCGAACCTAATCCCAACTCCTTACACTGCAAAATCAATTCTTCCATCAAAACACTCCATCTAAAATCATTGCACTCAAGAACACAAACCCCAAATATCCATTGCTGACAAAAAAGGCCTTAGGAATATTTCTAAAATCTCTACTGACTAAAATTTGCTCATATAACAAAATCAAAGCACAAACAAATAATCCCACATAAGCAAGCCACCCACCTTGAAAATTCCATATAAATCCAAGCCAACACACAAGAGTCAAAAGGTGGAAAATCCGCGAGATCCATAAGGTTTTATAGATTCCCAACACACTTGGAATAGAATAGAGATGATGAGCTCTATCAAACTCAATATCTTGCAAAGAATACAACAAATCAAATCCTGCTACCCAAAATAACACACCCAAAGAAAGCAAAACGCACCAAAATGGAATCTCACCCAAAATAGCAATACACCCAGCAATGGGTGCAAGTCCCAAACTCAATCCAAGCACAAGATGCGCAAGACAAGAAAAACGCTTCATATAGGAATAAAATCCCAAAATAAACAAAAAGGGGAAAGACAAAAGAAAAGCAAGGGAATTAATCATATAGCTCACACCAACAAATCCGAGTGCATTAAAGATGATCAAAACCCTCATTGCATTGATTCCAATGCGCCCATCAACACTTGGGCGGTTTTTTGTGCGTTCATTTTTTGCATCAATATCACGATCCAAATAGCGATTAAAAGCCATTGCAAAATTGCGTGCAAAGATAAGGGCAAGCAAGCAAAGCCCCAGTATTTCAAACCCAAACCACAAAGAATGATTTTTTTGCAAAGAAGCACACAATAGCGCAATCAACATAAAAGGAGCAGAAAAAATCGTATGTTCAAAGGCAACAAGCTCACTAAAATCTTTAATTTTTTTTAGCATTTCATTCCAAAAACAATAAAAATTAAACTTGCGATTTTACTCTCTCTTAGAGTATTTTATACATCAAATAAAGCCAAAACATTCCACTCACAAACAATGAAACAAAATAGACCCTTTTGCTCCAAATCGCCCCAAAACTTAGACTTCCATACATAATCGCTAACCACAAGGGTGTCGATACTGATATTTTTAAAGAAGAGAATTGCAAACACATTTGCAAAAATTGATCCCATACCCCACCCCATCCAAGAAGATGCAAGCACAATGCACTCACAAACCACGGAGCAAAAAGAATGCTCAAAGGAATCGCAAGCCAAGAATCAAGAGAAAAAGAAGGAAAAAAGAGATGTGTCCAAATCAACATATGAAAAAATAATACAAGGTTTAATAAACATAAAATCACAAATCTCTTGAGCCAAAGATTGCAAATCCACCCAAAAGAGCAGTGCCTGAAAAACAAAAAAATATAAAACACACCCAAAACAGAAAACCAAAATCCAAGAGAGAAAACAAAATGAGGAAATAAAGCAAGAATCACCATTGCGCACAATGCAAGAAAAGAAAAATTAACCAAATGAAAGTAATAAAGCAAAAATAAATAGCCCATCAAACTCATCACATAAGCCCTCACAAAAGAAGGAGGAAAATCAAGCAAAACCAAGTAGCCAAATAAAAAGAGATGAAGCAAAATCCCCACATCAAAAAAACGATTGCGATAAGTAAAGTATCTTGCCTGAAAGAAGCGATAAATTGGGGAAACCACACAATAAAACAAAAAAGCCAAGATTCCCAAATGCAAACCACTGATAGCCAAAAGATGAGAAATCTTAAGATCACTTGCAAAATCCCTCCACTCTTTTGGCAAAGCAGAGGCAAAAAAGAGAGCTTGATAGAGTTGAGAAAAAATTGGATCTTGATGCTGTGAGCTCACAAAATCATAAAAGCCATATCGCCAATCCTTAGGCAATAAATCAAAACTAAACACAACAAAAAAACAGCTCTGAAGAGATTGGATAAAGCTACACGAGGCTGGCTTTCCAAACATTGAAATATCGCGATTTTGAAGATTCTTAAGATCTTCACGACTTGTCGCATACAAGATCATTCCATTTTGCGCTTTAAGCTTCAAAACCCATTTGTCGTTTTTAAAGTATTGATTTAAAACTCTTGCTTGAATCTTTTGCTTCTCTTGAGAGATATATTCCTGAAAATTCCAAAAACGCCATCCAAGCATCGCAACAAAAACAATACCTATCACCCCCAAAGTAATGAACCATTCTTTTTTGGATTCCAAAAATAAAACTCTAGAATCCATACTCCTCCCAATCAAACTCCATCATTCTTGCAAATCATACAATTTGAAGCTCTTGACTATAGCGGGTTTTTAAAAAATAAAAAATTCCCACAAGCATTCCTCCGCCCACCACAAACGCTAGCAAAACAGAATCAAAGATCCCCAATACCAAAAGCGAAACAAAAGCTGAGAATGCAGCAATGCTTGCATAAGGAAGCTGAGTAATAAAATGGCTTTGGACAGAGCAACCTGTACCAGCAGATGACAAAATGGTTGTATCTGAAATAGGAGATGTATGATCCCCAAAAATTGCTCCAGATAGCACTGCTGCCAAAGCTAACGATACATCTCCCCCAAGAGAAAGAGAGAGATCTACTCCGATAGGAATCATCACTGCAAAACATCCCCAACTTGTCCCTGTCATAAAAGCAATAAAAATTGAAGCAATAAATAACAGCAAAGGAATAAGAACCAAGCTTTTATTGCCCAAAAGCTCTTTTGCAAAATCAGAAAGATAAATCCCCGTCTGTAAATCATCTCTAACAATTGTTCCAATCGCCCAAGCCAAAATCAAAATCACAACAGAAGGAAGAGAGATCTTAATCCCTTGCTTAAAAATCAAATAATAATCTTCCTCTGCAATCTTCCCCTTTGAGGTCAAAAAACTCACAACAAGAGCAAGAACTCCTCCAAAGAAAATCGAAAAGCCCGTTTGTGCTTGATTTAAGATTGTCACAATATCGCTTGATTTGGAATTCAAATATCCTGTCAAAAAAATCATTGCCAAAGTCCCAAATGCCAATGCAACAATAGGAAAAATCAAAGAAGACATTCTCCCACAAGGTGCAACCTCTTGCATTTTCTCAATACCAACATTGACATTGCAATGCATCACAGGAAGATTGACCCTCCAAAGGATTGTTAAAAACACAGCAAGCAATGCAAACCATGCATAAAAATTCAATCCTATACTTGAGATTAAAGTCACAAGCGCACTTTGAGACCCTTCTTGAGGCAGACTTCCATTTAAGATTCCAATGATATAAGCCCCCCAACTTGATAATGGGATCAAAATACACACAGGGGCTGAGGTGCTATCAATAATATAGGCCAAACGCTCACGACTAATCTTGCTTGCATCACCCAATGGACGAACAGATCTCCCAAGAGTGAGAGCATTGAACTGATCATCGATAAAAATAACAATCCCTGCTATAAAGATCAAAAATTCTGAAGATCGGCGATCTTTAACCTTTTTTCTTGCCCAAGAAACAAATGCCTCAATTCCCCCAGAGTAAAAAAACATTTGAGGCAAAATACCCAATATCATCAAAAAAACAAAAATATAAATTGCGTGCGTATTAAGCTCTCTCTTCCCCTGATCCACATAATAAAAGACCGAAAGAAGCTTTTCAAAGATATAGATAGGAATTTCAAGGGGGCTAGAAGATTTCACAACAAAAGCACCCAATACAATCCCCACACATAAAGGCAAAATAATGCGCTTAGTCCAAAAAACCAAAACAAAAACACTCAATGGAACCAGAATAGAAAGATATTGATCGAAGTTCAAGAGGAATCCTTAAAGCAAATTCTGCGAAAGAAAACTTTCACAGAATTATAAGCACAGATCCCTCATATTTTTTTAAAAACAATATGTATTTTTATTTTTTAATAGGTAGTTCGCCCCCATATCGTTTTGATAGATAATACAAACTCACCACAAGCAATGCTCCTCCTACACCAAATGCAAGCAATGTGCTTCCTCCCAAGGAAACAACACAAAATGCTACAAATGAGAAAAACGCAACAATTGCCGCATAAGGAAATTGGGTCATAAAGTGGCTCTGCAAAGAACACCCTGCTCCAATGGAGGAAAGAATTGTTGTATCTGACATTGGCGAAGTATGATCCCCATAAACCGCACCAGAAAGCACTGCTGAAATCGCTATGATCGCATTTCCTCCACTTTGGGCACTCAACTCCACAGCAATTGGGATCATAATCGCAAAGCATCCCCAACTTGTCCCTGTGCTAAAAGAAATAAAAGCTGAAATCAAAAATAAAAACACAGGGAGCAAGACCAAGCTATGGCTACTAAGATAAGTTTTTGCTAGATTGCCAAGATAAACACCTGTTTGCAAATCCTCCTTAATCACTGGAGCAATCGCCCAAGCAAGGACCAAAATCACAATCGCAGGAAGCATTGATTTGATTCCCTTTAAAACAATCTCAAAATACTCTGTCTCAGCAATCTCCTTTCGCGAAAGGACAAAAGACACTCCAAGAGCAATCAATCCTCCACAAAATAAGGCAAAAGCGGTGTCTGTATTGGCAAGCATTTCAAAAAACTCTAGAGATTTACTTGCTTTATACCCTGTGTAAAAAATCATAAACACAATCGCTACAATCAAGACAAAAATTGGAATCAGTAGAAGCGAAAGTTTAGATTCTCTTTGCAAGAGATCTTGGGAAGATTCTGCCACATCAACATTGACATATCGACGCATCGCGGGAAGATTGATCTGCCATAAAATTGTCAAAAATACAGCAATCAATGCAAACCACGCATAAAAATTACTCCCAATACTCTCAAGTAAAACAAACAGCGCGTGATTAGAATCTTTGGGGAGATTGCTTTGTAAGATTCCAATGATATAAGCCCCCCAGCTTGAAAATGGGACGATCACACAAACAGGGGCTGAGGTGCTATCGATAATATAGGCCAAACGCTCACGACTTGAAGAATACATCCCTCCAAGAGGTTTGGCAATCTGCCCCACTGTCAATGCGTTGAAATAGTCATCAATAAAAATAACAATCCCTGCAAAAAAAGCAACAAATTCAGAGGTCTTTGTATCTCTGACCTTTCTTCTAGCCCATGCGACAAACGCACCAACTCCCCCCGAATAAATCACAACTTGAGACAAAATACCCAAAATAATCAAAAACAAAAATACATAGATTCCATACCAATTTGCTTCAAGCGTCCCACCTTTATAGCTATAAAACACAGAGGAAACCTTCTGATAGACATAATCAAAAATCTCTATTGGATTTTCATAATGCATCATCACCCCACCCAAAACAATACCCACAAAAAGAGACAAAACAATTCTCTTACTCAGGAGCACAAGGCCTATCACCACAAGTGGCACAAGAAGAGAAAAAAAAGTATCTGAATAATTCAAAATAACCCCTTTCTAGACTAAGATTAAGCCCGCAATACTAGCAAATCTTTGAAAGTGTTGGATATTTTAATGCCGAATAATATCAACGCCTTTAGGGGGATTAAATTCAAATTCTTTGCTTGGAATCTTTGGATTGAGTTGCACATTTTTAAGCTCGATCACCATATGATTCCCAAGCTCATCATTGTATTCTAACCTCTGAGGGATTGCATTTTTGACAATCAAAGCATATTCTTTCCCATCCACATAAGCAAGATAAAGATCAGAATCTTTTGGACTCTGTTTTGCGCGCTGAATGATTTTGAGAAAATTGATGCTTTGATTGGTTTGCAAATAGACCACTTGAGAAAGCAAAGGTTCATAAGAGATCAGTTCTCCCTTTTTTAAATAAACAATTTTTTGGATTGGAGTTTGATATTCCCATTTTGCATCATATGGAGCTAGTGCCACAAGAGATCCAGAATAATAAACCCCGCCCTCACCTTGAGAATTTTGCGCATATTGCACAAAATCTGCCCTCAAGCTTGTAATATTTTTATCTAGACCCACGCACATCACAACGCTCAATATCCAAAACAATAACTTCTGCATTCCTCAATCCTCTCAAACAATGAAACTTCAATATTTTATAGTGCTTGTGTTAAAATTGACAATAAAACTACCAAATAATCACAACAAGGGGTCATTTAATGCTTTCATCCATTTTTGGTTCAATTTTTGGAACACGCAACACAAGAATCCTAAAAAAATACAAAAAAAGAATCCATGCAATCAATGCCTTAGAATCACACTATCAATCCCTGCAAGATCAGGAGCTTCAAGAGGCTTTTTTAGCACTCAAACAAAAAGTCCAAAATCAAGAAGCCTCCCTTGAAGATGTTTTGAATGATAGCTTTGCCATTACGCGTGAAGCAAGTCGCAGAATCTACAACAAACGCCATCATGATGTCCAACTTATCGGTGGAATGGTGCTTCACGATGGAAAAATTGCTGAAATGAAAACAGGTGAAGGCAAAACTCTTGTGGCGACACTAGCTGTTGCGCTCAATGCAATGGTAGGAAAAAGCGTGCATGTCGTCACAGTCAATGATTATCTAGCTCAAAGAGACGCAGAAGACTTAAGAGAGTTATATGAATTTTTGGGATACTCAATCGGCTATATCACTGCCTCTACAAATGAAGAGGAAAGACTCAAAGTCTATGCAAGCGATATTGTTTATGGGACAAACAATGAATTTGGCTTTGATTATTTGCGTGACAATATGAAGTATTCCCTTGATCAAAAAGTGCAAAAAAATCATTACTTTGCAATCATTGATGAGGTGGATTCTATTTTGATTGATGAGGCAAGAACTCCGCTTATCATCTCAGGACCAGCCAACAAAAAACTAGAAAATTATCAAATTGCCAATGAAGTTGCTCAAAAGCTCACCAAAGATCAAGACTTCACAATCGATGAAAAAAATCGCGTCATTCTTTTGACTGAAGAAGGCATCCAAAGAGCTGAGGAGTTATTCAAAGTCGATAATCTCTACAATATCGAAAATGCTGGACTTGCTCACCATCTTGATCAAGCACTCAAGGCAAATTATCTCTTCATCAAAGACAAAGACTATGTTGTGCAAAACAATGAAGTTGTGATTGTTGATGAATTCACAGGCCGATTGAGTGAGGGCAGACGCTTTAGCGAAGGACTTCATCAAGCCATAGAGGCAAAAGAACAAGTTGCGATCAAGGAAGAGAGTCAAACCCTAGCAGATATTACTTTTCAAAACTATTTCCGCCTTTATGACAAGCTTGCAGGGATGACAGGAACTGCTCAAACTGAAGCAGGAGAATTTTTACAAATCTACAATCTTGATGTTGTCAGCATCCCGACCAATATCCCCATCCAAAGAAAAGATCTCAATGACTTAATCTATAAAAGCGAAAGAGAGAAATTCCAAGCCGTCATTGAAAAAATCAAAGAACTCCACAGAAAAGGCCAACCTGTGCTTGTGGGAACAGCAAGCATCGAAAAAAGCGAAATCCTACACGAACTCCTCAAAAAAGAACGAATCCCTCACACTGTATTGAACGCCAAACAGCACACAAAAGAAGCCGAAATCATCAAAGATGCGGGAAATAAGGGAGCAGTTACAATCGCGACAAATATGGCAGGACGAGGAGTTGATATCAAGCTGACTGACGAGATCAAAGAACTAGGAGGGCTTTATATCATCGGGACAGAACGACATGAAAGTCGTAGGATTGACAATCAGCTCAGAGGGAGAAGCGGACGGCAGGGGGATCCTGGAGTGAGTCAATTTTATCTTAGCCTTGAAGATAATCTTTTGCGAATCTTTGGAAGCGACAAAATCAAAGGCATTATGGAAAAATTAGGGCTTAAAGATGGAGAGCACATCGAATCTTCTCTTGTTACACGCTCTGTTGAAAATGCACAAAAGAAAGTAGAAGGATTGCATTTTGAATCAAGAAAGCATCTTTTGGAATATGATGATGTTGCCAACGAACAAAGAAAGGCAGTCTATCGCCTCAGAAATCAACTTCTAAATCAAGATTTTGACATTGATTCCAAAATCAAAGAAGATCGTCAAGCTGTAGTTGAAAACCTCTTACTCCAACTAGATATAACGCCAGAAATTCACTATCAAAATTATGATATCCCCAAACTTCAAGTGCAATTCCAAGAAAGCTTTGGAATCAAAATCGAAGGACTTGAGAATCTAGACTATGAAGAGCTTCAAGCCAAAATCATCGATACCCTCAATGCTAGTTATGAAGAAAAAATGCAAACTCTTGAGCTCAATCAAAGAAGTGAAATTGAGCGTATCATTTATCTCCAAGTCCTTGATAGTACTTGGAGAGAGCATCTTTATATGATGGACAACCTCAAAACAGGAATCGGCCTTAGAGGCTACAACCAAAAAGACCCTCTTGTAGAATACAAAAAAGAAAGCTACAACCTTTTCTTAGAACTTCGCAACTCTATTAAGACAGAAACGATCAAAACCCTCCATCTCATCAAACTACAAGCCCACCAAGAAGAGGCCAACAAGCAAGCTTTACAGAATCTAGAAGATGAATTTTCTCAAAACCTCACCTCCTCTCACCATGAAAATAAATTTGGCGTCAAGATTGCAAGAAATGAACTTTGCCCTTGCGGAAGTGGAAAAAAATACAAACAATGCCACGGAAAAAGTGGGCCAAAAAAAGGACTACTCGCTAGGAAAGCTCAATGAGCCTCTCCTCTCTCCTTCTTCCCAAATATCTCAAGTTTGACAAAACTCAGCCTTTTATCTTTATCACAAGCCTTATCGCCTTTTTAGGAATCGCTATTGGTGTGATGGTCCTATGTGTGGCGATGGCGATTATGAATGGGATCTCCAAAGAGCTTCAAGAAAAGATTTTTATCATGAATGCACCACTCAATATCAAAACTCTCGGCAAAAACGCGATCCCTCAAGATCTCCTCTATCGCCTCCAAATCGAATTTCCTCACCTCAACTTCAGCCCATATCTACAATCTTATGCAATGATCAAAACTGAATATGGAATCTTTCCAACCGTGATTTTTGGGATTGATTCTGTTTTGGAAGGACAAGTCAATCCGATTTTGCAAAGCACTCTTGAAGGCAAAGAAATAGACTCCTTTTCTCTCGTGATGGGTGAGGATTTCTATACCTCTTATGGAATCCAAAAAGCCCAAAAAGTCGTGCTCTTTTTTACTGATCTTTCTCCAAGTGCTTTGAGCTTCTCTCCCACGATGAAACGCTTTGAAGTCAAAGGGTTTTTTCACTCAGGGATTAGAGCCTATGATCGTGGATATAGCTACACTTCTCTAGAATCCTTAGCCAAAATCAAAGGAATCCAGCCTAACCTCTATGATGGCATCCATATCAACTCATCTAATCCCATGAAAGACTACAAAGACCTCTCCAGCTTTTTGGCTCAAAATTTCAAAAATCGGTTTTTTGTAGAGGGATGGTGGCATCAAAATGGCAATCTTTTCTCGGCGATGGAGTTAGAGAAACGCGCACTTTTTATTGTTTTGCTTTTGATTATTTTGATGGCATCGCTCAATATCATCAGTTCTCTCTTAATGGTAGTAATGAATAGACGCAAAGAGATCGCCCTGCTTCTTAGTATGGGGGCAAGCAAAGCAGAGATCAAAAAAGCTTTTTTTGGCATTGGAATGACTTTGGGCGTGGGTGGGATCATTTTGGGATTTGGCTTAGGGTTTGGGGTGATGGAGTTTCTTGCACATTTTCCTATCATCTCGCTTCCTGCAGATGTATATGGGACGACTAAACTCCCGCTTGATTTTTCTTGGATAGATGGGGTAATGATCGCCATTGGATCACTAATCATTGTATGCTTGTCATCTTTCTATCCGGCCCACAAAGCTTCACAAGTCAATTTATTGGAAGTTTTGAGGAATGAATAAGATAGCAAATTCATTCAAACTCTAAGTTGCCAGCCTAAAGATTAAAAAGATTACAAACTTAGAGATTGAGAAAAATGCAAAAATTAAGATTATCGGGCAGAGATCACTGTTTTGCCTTGGATTTTAGAAGCGATGAAAGGATTATAAATGGGTTTCAACATTGATATTAAATTTGATGCAAATGAGGTTTATCGTGATGCCTTTCAACCAGCTTTGAAGGAAGTTGGAAAGAGACTAGAAGATGTGGCAAAAACTGCAAATCTTATTTTAGCTCCATTTACTTTATGTGGAGCGTATGGTGTGAGATTTAAGAAATGGTGCAAAAGAATTGAGAATGAAGTCGATGAGAAAAATGTACAAGAAGCTCAACCCAATATCTTGCTCCCCACACTTGCAGGATTGGCAATCAATCCTGATGAAACCTTGCTAGGGGAAATGTTTTTTAATATCCTCAAAAGCTCTATTGATAAAACTAAGCAAAAATTCCTAAGTCCTGCATTCCCTAAAATCTTAGAACAACTCTCCAAAGATGAGGCGGTGATGCTAGTATTGCTCAAAAAACAAAAGTATCGCCTTCACACAAAAATGGATTTAGATAAACAACAAAATCGTTTTATCAACGAACAAACTCTTCTTGATGAATTTCCAAGAGAGAAACTTGATTTTCAAGAGAACTTATGGATATATAACGACCACTTACATAATCTCAATTTGAGTGGATGTTGGGAATATAAACAACAAGAATCTATTTATAGTGAAAGAATTATAGAACAAGGTAGTGGAGCGTTTTCTCACAAAGTCCCAGAACAAATAGGACTTAAGCGTTTTATGGAATTTAGACTTACAGACTTTGGAAAACACTTTGTTGAGGCTTGCATAAGCCAAAAATGCGAAGAATACATCTAATGCAAACAGAAAAACTCTCCATAATAAAATCTATTGGTGATACACAGAGAGAAGGGCTTAAAAACAAAAGAAATAGCATTATTCTCACTATTGAAATAGTCCAATTTGAATCTCCTACCCCTCTACCTATACTCATCAATTACTATACTTCCCCCTCAAGTCATCCTTTTGATGAAGAACTAAGACACTCTATCTATTTGGATTATCTCTGCACTGAAAAAATCTATAAACATATAGAAAAATTCGATGACAATTTTGACTTTTTAATAATCACAAAAGAAAATCTTTATCTTGGCTTAAATAGTTACAACTTTTGGACTTCTATACACTTTAGGGGGATAGTCTCTAAAACCATTCCAAGCGATTTAGACACAAATGCAGTCAAAGAATACCATCACGCTTTTTACTCATCATTTTTTGGGACAAATGCTTGCAATCAGTCTATAGACTTCAACACATTTTTTCAAAACAAAGTAGAGATTAGTGGAAACTTCATTAAAGCACTCGATTTTAAGAATTCCTATTTTGATAGAGAAGTTTGGCTTCGATATCTTTTGGTAAGAAAGAGTATAGGTTTTGCAAATTGCAGGTTCAATAAAGATTTCACTATCTCTGCAATGACACTTGAGAGTAAAACATTTTTAGATTTTTCTCATTCTATCTTTTTCCAAAAGGCGGATTTTTCATCGACTCAATTTTTTGGAGCTATTCGTTTCCATCGCTCTTCCTTTATGGCTGAAGCTTTGTTTTACAATTCACAATTTTTAGACACTGTTAATTTCTACTTTGCAACCTTTATGCAACCCCCAAGTTTTTCAATGTGTGTTTTTAAAGATTCAAAACTAGTCCATTTCACAGGAGTAGATATTTCACATCTAACCCTTCAAGTTCTTAAAACAAATATTCAAGAAAAAGCACAAGAAGAAAGAGGTGAAGAAAATGATTTTCAGGGTAGAGGAACAACTTATCTGCAAATCCAGCACACAATCAATCTAAGAGATTCTTTTCGCGTCATCAAAGAAACACTCAATGCCCAATCAAATAGTCTAGAATCTCAAAAATGGCACAAACTTGAACTATACGCAAAAGAGCTTGAGCTCAAATACAGGAGAAAAATCAAAAATCTAGAAAAAGAAGCAAGAGAGTTTGATCAAATTGCAAAGCAAGATATGATCAACAACGAAAGAGCCAATAAAAAACAAGAGCTATATATTCCTCGCATCAAGCAAAACGATTCGGCACAAATGCTAGAAATCAACAAAAGAGAAAGTCTCAAAAACACCATTGAGTATATTCAACTATGGTTTTATCGCCATACCTCAGACCACCACACTGATTTACTCAAAATCATCTCTTGGGTGATTGTTGTGATTGGGTGCTTTGGAATCCTTCTGTTTGCTTGCAGATATGGGACAAATCTCCAAGCTTTTATTAACAATCACTCCAAAAATACTTTTGTGGCTTTATTTAATACCCCACTTATCACACAAAGCAAAATGATAGGACTAGTTTATCTTCTTGGGGTTTGTAGTCTTTTTTGGAAATGGAGTAGGATCTTATTTTTTTCTAGCATCACTCTAAGTATGACGCTCATCTCATCTAAAAGTATTTTTGGAGTAAGCAGTCTTTTGGCTTCAAGTGCCTCTTATAATCCCCTAGAAAACTTCCTCCTGCTCCTCTATGCCCTTGTGATGATTCTCTTACTCTTCTCCCTCCAAAAAACTGCACGCAAAAACTCTATCGTGCCAAGCTAACCTAGCTCTAAAGCACAGACTTGACTTACACCTTTAATGCAAGCTTTATTGATTGGAGCTAAAGATTTTTTTGAGATGAAAAGCATAATCAGCTTGATATTGTTCGATTTTGGGATTTTTGACCACATCATAGCAAGCAAAGCTTTCCAAAGCCTGCATTCCTATAAATTGATGCGTTTTATGAAGAGAAAACAATGCACCATCCACTCCCCTCCCCTCAAAAAACTGATTTTTCTCCACAAAGGCCTCAAGTGGGGCATTCCAAGTCGTGGAGAAAAGATACTTTTTCCCATGACTCCCTCCTCCTGTGCCATATTTTTTGCTCTCATCCTCTCGACTTCGTCCATCTCCACTGAAAAGTTTTCCATATAACCCCAAAAAAACCTCATCAATATATTTTTTCACAATCCAAGGCTCACCCATCCACCAAGCGGGCATTTGATAGAGCAATACATCAGCTCTTAAGATTTTCTCCACTTCTTCTTGGATGGTATATCCCTGATCAATACAAGTTTGCTCAACCTCATAGCCAAGCTGAGTGAGAATCTCATTAGCAAGTTGATGAAGGGCTGTATTGAGTTTCCCCCCAGAAGATCCAAATACCTTTGCTCCATTCAAAAGTAAAACATGTTTCATTTTCTACTCCTCTTTAATTTCCTCTATTTAAATGGGCGGGGATTGTATCAAAGCTCTTTAAAGAGGAGATTTATAGTTGATTACTTTGTTTCGTTGTGCATTTGGTTATACACACTTCCACTGTATCGCACCTCTTCAACTGGCGTTTCATCATCTAATATCGGAGAAATTTCACCTGAAATATTCTCTCTTGCCTTTTCTAGCTCTTCCTCACTATAGCTATAGTGCAGATGGGCTTCCAAAACACTAGGCAAAGCACCGACTGTATTCAAAATCTCCATTTCTTTTTCGATATTTTCTGCCTCAATACTTATGATAAGCACCCTTTTCCCCTCATCCATTAGATGCACTTCACATCCTTTGATTTTTTCAATCTCTTGTTTGGCTTGTATCACCCCCTCTTTGGCATATACGATTGCACTTGAAATATTCATTTTTCTTCCTTTTGATATGGTTTGATTCTGATTGCTTCTGTGGGGCATCTTGATAAACATAAGCCACATCCATTACAACTCACAATTTCAGGATAAAACATCCCCATAAATTCAATCTTGCACGGACATATATCTTTGCAAGATAAGCAGATTGATTTATTCCACGCAAGGCATCCATTTGGATCAATCTCTGCCCTCATATTTACTTCTTCTTTTGATAGATCAAATCCCCCATGCTCTCCATTACTCTGATAGCAAGCCTGAACACACTTTTGGCAAAAAATACATCCACTCTCCTCAAAATGAAGAGTTGGAAAACCATCAGGAGTTAAGACGATAATATTCTCAGGGCAAGAATCCAAACAAGAATGCGTGACACAAGAAGAACAGATTGCAGAAAGCTCTGAAGTCAGATAGGGCATCATTTGCAAGATCTGAGATCTTGCAAAGATTCTTTTACTGAACCCCCTCATTGATCACATCAAGAAGGTTAGATGATTTTTTACTCTCTTTTGAGCGATAGATAGGCTTGAAGTTATTTTGAACCGCAGGCTTAAGATCAGCTTGTGGAGCATGACATTGTGTGCAATTCCATCGACTATCAGCCACTCCATCTTGCACGGCTTGCTGATGTCGCAAATCATAAGTATGCGACTTTGGAACAGGTGTCGCACCCACATCTGCAGCAACCTCTGGAGAATGGCAATCCAAACACATATTGCTATCTTGAGTAAAATCTGTCAATCCTTCCACATCGTGAGGAATCATCGGTGGAGCATTTTCATAAGCTCTTTCAAAAACTTGACTTTCTCCTGGCGCTTTATCACCATATTTAAAGTCTTGGAGTTTTGTTTTGTCTTCACTTTGCAATGGGGTTCTTCTCAACCCAATCTCATCTTCACTGATACTCTTAGCACCAAAGGCAAAACTTACCAATAATCCCCCTACTACAAACAAATTCATCATTTTCATTTTTTCTCTCCTAATAAACTAAATTTAAGCGCATCATCCTGACACACCTCAACACATCTTCCACATCTCAAGCAAGCCATCTGTTTGACTTGAACAGATTCTTTGCCAATCATATCAAGCACCTGAGGCTCTGGGCAGATCTTAATGCACTCCATACATTTTGTGCAATTTGAAGCATTATGCTTAATACGCAACAAAGAAAATTTTCCAATCAAAGAGAATGTCGCTCCGATAGGACAAATATGGCCACAAAAACCATTTTTAAGTACAAACAAATCAAATAAAAAAATCAAAGCAACGCCCAAGATTCCAAAGCCCATCCCAAAAACCACTCCACGATGAAGTGCAGAAACAGGATTGATGCTCTCAAAAGCAGGAATTGCAAAGATTGCTGAAAGTATCAACGCCAACACAAGCACACCATATTTCAACCCTCTTGGTATATTGACACCCTTAAGGGCATTAAGCCCAAGCTTGCGACGCAATAATGATGCAAAATCACTCACCAAATTGATTGGACACACATATGCACAATATGCTCTTCCCGCAAAGATTCCATAAAATCCCACAACAATCAAGAATCCAAGCCATAAATCAACAGCAACAACCCCTCCAGCGACAAAAAGTTGCAAAGTCGCAAAAGGATCGCTCAAAGGAATCACACCAAACACTTTTGAAAAACTCAAATCTCCACTCAACACAGAGCTAAGATTCTCCTTGCTCAATATGCTTCCCTTCACCTCTTGATTATATATATTTTGCACCCATTGCTTTTTTTCTTCTTGATGATTTCGCAATTCCAAAACTGCATAATTTCCAAGGATAAAAAGCCCCAAGATTCCAACCTGCACTAAGCGTCTAAGAATCAAAAATTTATTCTTCCACAAAGCTCTCATCTTAGAACCCTCCATCATTGAGATATTCAAGAGCATCTTTTCTGGGAGTAGATGAATTGATACGCTCATTCATCCTCTTCTCATCTCCCTCTTTCCAGCTTCGGATATAGTGCTCTCCCACCTTTCCTAAGACTTTCTCTCTTGGAAGGACTCTGATTGTGGGCTCTTGTGTAACACACGCCTTTTCACACATTCCACATCCTGTGCAAATCTCTGCATTGACGATAGGCAACATTTGTGCGTGCTCATTTGTGAAAGTATTGTGTCGGTATTCCAACACAATCGCCTCATCAATCAAAGGACACGCTCTATAACACGCATCACACTGTATCCCACCATAGGCAATACAATGCGTCGTATCCACCACAGCTACCCCCATCCTAGATCGATTGATATCAGGATTTCCCTGACTATCAAGCAATCTTCTCACATCCAAAGCATGAGTTGGACAAGCAACAGCACAAGGAATGTCTTTGCACATATAACAGGGGATCTTGCGAGGCTCAAAATAAGGCGTCCCTGCCTCAATCCCACTTCCAAAAGGAGCGAGCTTAAGGGTGAGATAGGGACAAGATTCCACACACAAACCACAGCGTATGCAAGATGACAAAAAGCTTTCATCCGCACCTGGTGGTCGCAAAGCAAGATCGTTTTTCTTGCCCTGCAAGTGTGTGCTCCAAACCATAGCTCCTGCACCTAAAAGTCCAGCACTCCCAATCCACTTGAGAATCGTCTGTCTTCGAGCAGGATCAAAGCCTTTTTGCATCTTTAAGCCTTATAAATTTTTACAGCACATTTCTTATAGTCTGTTTGCTTTGAAAGAGGACAAGTTGAATCAAGGCAAACTTTATTGATCAATACATTTTCATCAAACCATGGAACATAAATCAAACCTTTTGGAGGCTTATTTCTTCCACGAACATCAATTCTTGCTTTTACCTTCCCTCTTCGGCTTTCAATCCAAATCGTATCACCCTGATTTAGTCCCTTGGCTTGCGCATCTTTTGGATTCATATAGCACATCGCTTCAGGCACAGCTTTGTAGAGTTCTGGCACACGCATCGTCATTGTTCCACTATGCCAATGCTCCAAAACACGACCTGTGCAAAGCCACATTGGATATTCATCATTGGGCATTTCGCAAGGATCCATATAAGGACGTAAGAAAATCTTTGCTCGATTATCAATACTTACTTTTTCAGCACTTGGAGCTTTTAAATCTCCTTTGGGAATAGAAGCTCCCTTATGCCCATAAAATGCATATTTTTCCCCTGCTTTTGCATATTTTTTTGCATAAGGATCATATTCGGCATTGAATCTCCACAATGTTTCTTTCCAACCAAGTTTTTCTTTTTTGTCTTCAACAACAGGCCATCTCAAACCTCTTACATAATGATAAACATCAAAAGGAGCTAGATCATGTCCATGTCCTGTTCCAAACTTACGATAATCCTCCCAAAGATACTTTTGGATAAAGAAGCCACATCCCTTATATTCCTTGCCATCTCCCCCCTTAACCTTTCTAAAATCTCCCAATACTTCTGTATTGTCAAAGCCTTTTGTAACCTTGTCTTTGCCATAAGCAAAGGTTTTGGCTTCTTTATTGGCAAACAACACATCATAGAGCGTATCGCTTTCTTTGTAGCCCATTTTCTTGGCTTCTTCAAGTGTGGATTTCATCTCAAGATCTGGGAAATCTTTGCCCCAAGTTTCCTTAATCGTGAAGCGTTTTGCAAACTCCATCATTTGCCAAATATCAGGCATCGCTTCCCCAGGAGCTACAACTTGTTGTCTCCAATGCTGACTTCTTCTCTCAGCATTTCCATAAGCTCCCCATTTTTCATACATCATCGCGCTTGGCAAAATCAAATCTGCCACTTTTGCACTGATTCCAGGATAGCAATCACTTGTCACGATGAAGTTATCCATTTCGCGCGCAGCTTTGAGCCAGTGATTGAGATTGGCTGTGTTTTGCCATGGGTTATTGACCGCAACCCAAATCCATTTGATTTTTCCTTCTTCGATTTGACGCATTGCATTTAAATAATGCGCACCAACTTTTCCATTCAATGTCCCACTAGGAAGTTTCCAAATCTTTTCTGTCACTTCTCGATGTTTTGGATTATCTACCACCATATCTGCAGGCAATCTATGACAGAAAACACCCACCTCTCTTGCAGTTCCACATGCACTAGGCTGACCAGTCAAAGAGAAAGCCCCACTTCCTGGCTGACTTTGTTTTCCCAAAAGCATATGCACCATATAGCTTTGCTCATTGACCCAGCTTCCTCTTTGGTGCTGATTCATTCCCATAGTCCAGAAACTAACAACCTTGCGATTTTTTTCAATGTAATAATTTGCAAGACTTTGAAGTTTTTTCTTAAATTCTTCTAAATCTTCTTCCTCATCACCCTTAGCAAGCTTTGCCACAAAATCAAGTGTATAAGGCTCTAGTCCCTTTTTGAATTCTTCAAAGCTGATTTCCCAGTTTGCTCCAGCTTTACCCGCATTATCCATTTTAAGATCATCACCTGCTTTTAAGCCAAGATATTGAAGAGTGATCCCTTCTTGATCGCTTAGCTTTTTAGATACCTCTTTGGCGACAATATCCTTTTCACTCTTTGAAACATATGGAGAATTAGGATCATTTCTTAAACCATAGCCGATATTGACAAATCCTGTTGTGAAAACACAATGCTTTTTCACAAAATCCCAATCAATCGCACTTGGATTGTTATATACAATCTCTCTAGCAATATAATTCCAAATCGCTAGATCTGTTTGAGGTCTAAAAATAATCTCAATATCAGCAATGTCTGAAGTTCTATTTCGATAAGTTGTGAGATTGACAATCTTAACTTTTTCTTTATTGGTTAGCTTATGATCTGTAACCCTGCTCCAGAGGATTGGATGCATTTCTGCCATATTTGCTCCCCAAGTAACGATCGTATCTGTAAGCTCAATATCGTTATAGCATCCCGCAGGCTCATCGATTCCAAAAGTTTGCATAAAGCCCACAACAGCACTTGCCATACAATGTCTTGCATTAGGATCAATATTGTTGCTTCTCAAGCCTCCCTTAAAAAGCTTTACAGCAGCATATCCCTCAGGAATCGTATATTGACCTGATCCAAAGACCATTGTTGCTGTAGGGCCATATTGGTTATAAACTTTTTTAAATTGTTCTTCCATCACATCAAAAGCTTTTTTCCAGCTTACAGGAGCAAATTTACCCTTCTTATCAAACTCTCCTTTATTATTGACACGCAAAAGGGGTTGAACTAAGCGATCCTGAGCATACATAATCTTGGCACAGAAATATCCCTTGATGCAGTTAATTCCCTTATTGACAGGCGCTTCTGGATCACCCTTAACTGCAACAATTTTGTTATTCTTTGTAGCAACCATGATTCCGCATCCTGTTCCACAGAATCGACATGTTGCCTTATCCCATCTCCAATCATTTTCTCCTTGTTTTGCCTTTGCTTCAAGACTTTGAGGGATTCCCACCCCAACACTCAAAGCCGCACTCATTACAGCTGAGCTTTTTAAAAAATCACGACGATCTAATCTCTCTTGCATATTTTTCCTTCCTAAGTAAGATTGAAAACTTAATTGATTGTGCCAATCAAGCAAGTCATCAAAATTATATTCCAAATCCCACTAGAACATTTTTGGATACACCACACACCACTATATAAATAAATATATAACTCCAAAACACGCTTTATCAACTTGCGCCCTCTAGACCAAAAATGCTACTATCTCATCACAAAAACATACGACACTCACAATCTTTTAGAAGCCAAAACAACATTAAAAACTCAAGGAGTATTTCGATGAAAAAAATATCTTCTCTCATCAGTATTTTTGCATCATGCGCACTTGCCAATATTGCTGATTATAATTTTAGCTATCAAGACTATTTAGACTTTGGTCAAAATAGAGGAAAATTTACTCCCCAAGCTACAAATTTATCCATCATAGAAAAAAACAAAACAGCTCATCTTATCCCTGTTCCTATGCCCGACTTAGTTGGGAAAGTCGATAGCCAATCAGGCATTATGACCTTTATGGGAGGATCTTATGTTTATACTGCTACTCATACTCGCCTTGAAAATGCCTTCTTCTTTGGTGAAAAATATACAGAGGTAGACTTCAACGAAAAAGAACTAACCCAAGGAGACCTCTCATATGTACGCTATAGCAAATTCATCACAGCTGCAGTTAAGGCTGATTATTTAGAGATTTCTAGAGAAAATGATCTTCTTGCAGATCGTGATCGATTCACACATTATTTCCGCAGTGGCGCAGGAACTGCTATGTATCGCAAACCTGATGGAACCTTGGAAAAGATTCAAAATTCAGGGATTAGAACAGGAGGAATGCAACACTACGACAAAATCATCAATCAAGATAATTTCATTAAAATTATGACAAGCAAAGCCTCTGTTCTCCCAAATCCTGTAACCAAAGGAGATAGCGGATCTCCACTATGGGTTTATGACAATCAAAATCAAAAGTGGTATATTGTGGGCTCTGCAAGTCGCGCTAATCTCTCTACAGAATCTTATTATGCAGTATATCGCCAAAGTTTTCTAGATGAACTCATTGATCGCAATACAAATCCGACTATTGCACTCAATGGATCCTCTGTACTATGGGAAGATCAAAACATTCTAGCCCCCTCCAAACTTTCAGCTACAAATAATGCTTCCAAAAACAAAGATATCGTCCTAAAAGGTGGTGGAAGAATTACCTTAACCTCTAATATCGATCAAGGACATGGTGGAATCTATTTTGATTCTCATCAAAGCTATATCATCACCTCTCCTCTTGATGGAAACAGCTCTCCTTATTCTTGGAAGGGAGGGGGTCTTCATATCGACAAAAACACAATTGTCCATTGGCGCATCAAAGGAGTAGCAGGGATCAAAGACCCAAACAACAATCGTCCTGGAGGAAGTTATCTCTCCGCACCTGATTCTTTGCACAAAATTGGAGAGGGGACATTAAGCGTAGAGGTATTCAATGGAGGATGGCTCAATTTGGGAGAAGGAAAGGTGATTTTAAATCCAAACGATACTTCCAAACCAACATTTGAACATATTATTCTTGTGAGTGGAAGACCTACTTTAGAACTCACAGAGGGAAAAGGAGAGGCTTTGGATACAGATAAATTTTTCTTTGCATTTCGCGGGGGAACACTAGATATCAAGGGAAATGATCTTACTTTCAATACAATCAATGCCTCAGATAATGGAGCCAATCTCATCAACACCGGAAGCAAGCAAGCAAAAATCACTATTAAAAAACAAATGCTCAACGCCTTTGATATACTCATCCCTGGATCTGGAGAGTTTCTCTATCATGGAAATATTGGCAACAATATTCTTATTTTCAAAGATGGAGAAAGCCAAGACAAATGCACGAGTTCTCCAGAGTTTTGTTTAGGGTATGGCGAGAATCTTTTGGCATTTGATGGAAATATCCTCAATCCGGATGGAGGGATCAAACACATCAATGGAAAACTTGTCTTGCAAGGTCACCCAGTCATCCACGCCTATCTTCCCTATGGAACAGCACAACAAATCTCATCAATCACAGGAGATGATATCTATTCTACACCTACACGCATTACTCAACAAGATTGGGAAAAGCGATTTTTTATTTTGAATCAAATTGATATTTTTAAAGACAAAAATGATTCGACCTTCATTTTAGGTCGCGATGCAATTTTGCTCACAAACCTCTATGCCAAAGATACACAAGTTTTCTTTGGTGGAAGAGAGGAGCTTTATATCGATGCCTATGATGGAGAAAACACAAGCTATTCTATGGCTGGACAATATACGCGATACTCGTTCAAACAAAAGCTTTCCAAAGGAATCAATCAAAAAGATCAATCTTTTTATTTTGAGGGAAATATAATTGGGGAAAATAACACAACAATCTCTATCCAAAATACCTCAACCAATCCTATACGCTTTGGATCTTTTCAAGGCTTTGATCGCTCAAAAGCACAAGAGATACAAGCCCTGTTTCTTCTTGATGGAGAAAAAGGACTTCAAAATCCCTTTATTCTTACACCCGTGAGCTATCAAGTTAAGCTTGATCCAAGCTCAGAATTTAAGGTTAAATATATTTCCCTATATGGAGAGAATCAAGTCATTTTTGACACACTTCCCACTACTTCATCTCTTGAGACATCAAACTCTTATGCAAATTTCACAATTGAGCACCTCTCCCTTCATCAACAAAGCTCTATTGTGCGAGGAAATCTTACAATTGCCCCATTGCAAGAGACTCAAAACAATCAAAGCTCAATTCTTTTTACAAACCTTCACTCAGCCCTAAAGCTCAAAGGTGGAATTCTCAATCTCTCTACCCAAACAAAGCTTTACTTTGATTTTGCAACAACTTCACTAAAAGATCTCACCTACAACACTCCCTACTCACTCATCCTATCAGATCAAGTCATTCAAGATCAAAGAGAGCACAAAGATATCGTCATCTTTAGCTCTGCTTCCGATGATTTTGCTCTTCCAAAATTCCTCACTCCAAACACTTTCAATCAAGATCATAGCATTGGCTTGATTTTCCAAAAGACACAAAGCTCCCCTCTTCCACAATATGATTGGTTTGAAAACTATATTTTAGGAATCATTCAAGAAAAAGATTCAGATCTTGCCGACCAAAAACTCCAATCTGTCTTAGAAGCAATTGGGGATAATCGTCCAATGCTTGAGGCCATCATGGCAAACAACCTAACAAATGATCAAAAATATTATGAAGTCGATCTTGATCGTATGATTTTTGAATCCTTGCAAGGCAATCATGAGCTTACAGATTTTTCTTCTTCTCACACTCAAAGCGCAGAAAATATCGCAAGAGAGGGGATAGTCATCACCTCAAGATTACTCAATAATATCACCTCATTCAACCTCTATCGCAATAGCCTTTTGGCTCTCAATGCAAAAGCGGGGAGTAATCTCACCTCTTCACAAACCCAAAAAGCAAAACCGCGCTTAGCCCTCAATCTTATAGATCTTCCTTCTATGGCTAAAAGCGACTTTGCTTCAACAAATAAGCAGCTTGAAATCAATCTTTTCCATCAAACATCCTCTTTAACCTCATCTCAAAAACATAATCTTTGGATCACCCCTCAAGGAAGCTATTTCTTTCTAGGAGGACAATATTTCAATGCTGGAGTCAGTGGAGGATATGACTATCTTCCTATTGCAACAACTCAAGAGTTCTTGAGTTTTGGAGCATCTTTGCATTATGCCTATACAGAATTTAAGCAAAACAAACTTCAAGAAAGCGGAAATGCGACTTTTATCGGATCTGGGATTCAATACCATTATCAAGGACACGAGATCCTAGCCTATTTATATGGAGGAGTTTTGCAAGAAGAATTGATCTTGCAGGATTCTTATCTTTCATCTTCTCCTATTAAACATTCTCAAAATACTTATGCTCTGCAATTACAGGCACTCTATAAATACGCCTTTGCTTTCAATCAAAACAAATTAAAACACTTCCTTAAGCCTGTAGGAGGGATAGAAATCAGCTACTATCATATTCCTCAAGGAGCATTTGAGTGGATTTCTTATGGAGAACTCAATTCCGTGATTCCCACCCTCAATCTTGGAATCGAATACAACATTCTCACACAATCTACACAAAACATCATCTCTGTTTTATTTAAACACAACTTCATCTATCCCCAAGATAGACCTATTTATTTTGGCATTATTCCTCTCCCCTCTCCTCTCACACAAACTGATCTTCAACAATCATGGATTGAGCTAAGCTATAACGGCAACTATCGATTCAATGAGGTTTGGAGCATTGATTATTCTCTTTTGGCATCTTTAAGTGCAAGCCAATGGGGATATTTTGGAATCAGTGGCAATATAGGAGTTAGCTGGAGATTCTAGCCCTCCTTTTTAGAACTTTTCTTGTGATAGATGAGATAAGCCAAAACTAAAAACACCAAAAAAATTAAAGCATAAATGATCCATTGATTGATCTGAGAGGCAATCCAATCGCTTGCTTGACTTTCAAACAAATGCTTTGAATCTAGGTTTTGAAAAAATCCACCAAGAGAATACCCAATCCACATCAAAATCCCCACCCATATTCCTGCCCCCAAACTTGTAAAAATACAGAATTTGGATACATTCATCCTAGAAAGTCCAGCAGGAAGAGAAATGTATTGCCTCACTGCAGGAATCAAGCGCCCAACGAAGGTGCTAATATGGCCATGTTTTTGAAAATAACTCTCCATCTTCTCCATACTTTTTGGAGTGAAAAATACATATTTGCCATATCGGATAATAAAAGCTCTTCCCATCTTAAAAGCAATCCAATAATTCAATAACGCTCCTGCCAAACTTCCACCCACCCCACAAACAAACGCCCATACCGCACTCATCTCCTGCTGATAGACTAAATATCCCGCTGGAATCATCACAACCTCACTAGGGAAAGGAAAAAAACTTGATTCTAAAAACATCATGACAAAAATCCCAAAATACCCCCATTCTCCAATGGTTTGAACTATAAAATCCACAATCTCTTTCACTAAAACGCTCCAAAACTTATTGCTATAATTTCACAAACTAAAGTACGCATTTTAAGGAAAAAATTGAATAAATTACTGCAAGGTGCTATTAAGTTCAAAGAAGAAGATTACAATGAACACAAAGAGCTTTATGAAAGCCTCAAAAGAGCACAAAATCCTGATACTTTATTTATCGGATGTGCCGATTCTAGGGTCGTCCCAAGTCGTATTACAGGCACTCTCCCTGGAGAGCTTTTTGTCGTCAGAAATGTAGGGAATATCATCCCTCCCTATACTGCAAAAAATGATGCTTATCTTGCAACAACTTCAGCAATCGAATATGCTGTTGTGATCTTGGGTGTAGAAAATATCGTTGTATGCGGACATAGCAATTGTGGAGCTTGTCAAGCACTTTATGATGAGAATCTTGGAGCAAATACAGAACACTTGCAAAAGTGGATCGAGCTTTTGCATCCTGTCAAAGAACAAGTTGCACTTTTATCCCCCAAAAGTATCGCCAAACGCACTTGGCTCACAGAACAAATCAATATTGAAGTCCAAATCAACAATCTATTGACCTATCCCTTCATTCAAGAAAAGCTCGATCAAGGGGAGTTAAAAATTTTTGGTTGGTATTATATAATCGAGACAGGAGAAATCATGAATTATGATCTTCAGACAAAACAATTTAGAGTGATCAAAAAAGATGAAAAGGAGCAAAAATGATTTTAATGAGTGGTCCATGTGTCATTGAAAGTTATGAGAATCTATCCAAAATCGCCCAAATGCTTAAGCCTCTTGCAAATCATCCAAAAATTGACTTTTATTTCAAATCAAGTTTTGATAAAGCCAATCGCACAAGTCTTGATAGCTACAGAGGTCCTGGACTTGAGGAGGGGATAGAGATCCTCAAAAGCATCAAAAAAGAATTTGGCTATAAAATCATCACAGATATCCACGAAAGCACGCAAACATCAAAGATTGCCGAAGTGGCTGATGTGATTCAAATCCCTGCTTTTTTATGTCGCCAAACTGATCTTATTGTCTCAGTAGCAAAAACAGACAAAATCATCAATATCAAAAAAGGGCAGTTTATGAATCCCATAGATATGCAATACAGTGTTTTGAAAGCAATCAAAACGCGAGGGGGAGAAAAAGCAAGCTATGAGGAGAGTCAAAAATACAAAGTTTGGCTTACAGAGCGAGGAAGCTCTTTTGGATATGGCAATTTGGTTGTTGATATGCGAGGACTCAAAATTATGCGTGAATTTGCTCCTGTCATTTTTGATGCCACACATAGCGTTCAAATGCCTGGAGCTGGAGGAGGAAAAAGCGGGGGAGATAGTTCTTTTGTCCCATTACTTTCTAGAAGTGCAGCAGCAGCAGGGGTTGATGGCTTTTTTATGGAAACTCATTTTGATCCAAGCATAGCACTTAGCGATGGTCCCAATATGATTGAGACACAAAAGCTAGAAGCACTCATCAATCAACTCTTGGCAATTTCTGAAATTTCACAATAAAGGAGAAAAAATGCAAATCATTGAAGGCCAACTTAAACTCAACGGAAATAAAAAAGTCGCAATTCTCTCAAGTCGTTTTAACCATATCATCACAGATCGTCTTATTGAAGGTGCAAAAGACTGCTTCTTAAGACATGGTGGAGAAGAAAAAAACCTCTCTCTTATCCTTGCTCCTGGTGCTTATGAAATTCCTTTTGTTTTGCAACGCCTACTCCAAAGCAACGCTTATAGTGGAGTTTGTTGCTTGGGGGCTATTATTCGCGGAGGAACACCTCATTTTGATTATGTATCTGCTGAAGCAACAAAAGGAATTGCAAACATTACCCTCCAATACAATCAACCTGTAAGCTTTGGTGTTTTGACAACTGACAATATCGAACAAGCAATTGAGCGAGCTGGAAGCAAGGCAGGAAATAAAGGTTTTGAAGCGATGAGCTCATTAATCGAACTAATTAATCTTTATCAAAAGGTCTAATATGGCGACAAGAACACAAGCGCGCGAAGCCGTTATTTCTCTACTCTATGCATATGATAGTGGGAATCAAGAAATCCACAAAAGTGCAGTAGAAATCCTTCTTGAAAAAAAGATTAAAAACAAGCAACAAGAATTTGCACTCTCTTTGTTTGAAGGGACGATCTCTCATCTCCCTCAAATTGATTCTAAGATCAGCAAACATCTAAAAGAATGGGATTTTGAACGCATCGGAGGAATGGAAAGAGCGATTTTACGCTTAGGAGTTTATGAGATTTGCTTCACCCCTACAGATGCACCTATTATCATCAATGAAGCAATTGAATTAGCCAAGATTTATGGGAGCGATCATGCACCTAAATTTATCAATGGCGTTCTTGATTCAATCAAAAAGGAAAACAATGCAGTTGTGTCTTGCTCTTGATCTAGCCTCTAAGGCTGAAAACCTCTCTCTTCTTCAAAAGCTCAAAGATTGTCCTATATGGGTCAAGGTTGGACTTAGGAGCTTTATTCGTGATGAAAAAAAATTTCTAGAAGAAATCAAAGCTATCAATCCAAATTTCAAAATTTTCCTAGATCTCAAGCTTTATGACATTCCCAACACGATGAAAACAGCCACTCAAGAGTGCAAAAACCTTGGCGTAGATATGATTACAATCCACGCAAGCAGTGGGATAGAGGCAATGAGTGAAGTGATGAGTGTTGCCAAAGATTCTCTTCTTGTGTTTGCCGTAACAGCACTTACAAGCTTTGATGATGAGGGATTTATCCCTATTTATAATGCCCCCATCAAATCTCACGCCAAAACTCTCGCACTTCTTGCCCAAAAAGGAAATTGTCACGGGGTCGTCTGCTCTCCTCATGAAAGCCTAGAGATCAAAAATTCTACTTCACTTTTAACACTGACTCCTGGGATTAGATTTGCCGAAAATGAATATGGAGATCAAAAGAGAATCGCCACTCCTAAAGTAGCCAAGGAAGCAAAGGCTGATTTTATTGTCGTAGGTCGCCCAATCTATACACACCACGATCCCTTGCAAGCAACACTGCGCTTCTTAGAAGAGATCCAATGAAAACTTTCCAAAAACACACTACCAAACTCTCTTATGTATTTGGCAAAGTCCTCTTAGGGGCTTGTTGCACTCTCCCTCTTATGGGATATGACACCATCGATGAGGCTCTAAAAAATGGAATCACTCAAGGAGATGTGGGGTTTGTCACAGACTATCTCAAACCTGACTATGCTGATATTTCCAATAATCTTCAAGATGCCTATTATCTTGCCATCACAATGGGGATTCAATATCGCTCAGCTTTTTATAAAAATATGAGACTTTCTGTAGGGTTTCGTGCAGCCTATCCGATTTGGCAATGGCATAGAAACTCCTTTTGGGGCCCATCAAGTGGAGATACGACTTATATCAAAAGAGGAGATATGTCTCTTGACTTTGATCCCCTTAATCGTGTCCTTTTGAGTGATACATACTTAGAATATTTTGATGGAGATACAAGCATCAAAGGGGGGAGATTTTTCATAGAAAATGAATGGATCAGCAATCAAGTTGATGGATTCTGGATACGCAATCGCTCTTTACAGGATTTGATGCTTGAGTTTTTTTGGATTGGGCAATATGGCGAAGTTACACCTACACAAATGACAGCCTTTACCCAACCCGAGCCTCATCACAGTGGATATTTCTACACGGCAGCAAAATATTATCTTGGTGATATGTTTTGGGCGAAACTTTATTTATTCTCAGCCTACTCTGTTGCTTTTGGAATAGGGACAAGTGCCAATTTTGAATATAAATTTTCTTCTTCCAAAATCGGCCTAACATTCAATACTGCTGGAAGCTTTGAATTTGAAAATGGATCTAAATGGCTCAATACACAAAAGACAATCAAAGGAGGAGATGGGATTGATCTTGATGTGAAATTTTATGTCGAAGGAAAGATCAAAAATGCAAGCATTGGACTTGATCTAGGCTATATCCAAACAGGAAAATATAGCGGATGGGGAAGCCTCAATCTCCTCAATAATACAATCTCTCCTCTAGGGATTGGCAATGTTTTCAATAATGGAATCACTGATACAAGCTTATTTTATGGCAATCTTTACACAACCTTTGATGCCATCACTCTTTCTTTGTTGTATGGAACAGCATCATTTGTCAATAAATCATTAGGATCAAAACATTTCAGACAAAATGAAATAGACTTTCAGATGAGCTTTAATTTCACCAATAACGTATCAGCCTTTTTTAATGTCTACAATACACATTTAGGAAATCAAGCTATCCCTACAACAACGGAAGTTCAAGGAGGATTTAAGCTCTCTTTCTAGGATTTTTAAAAAGCAAAGATTCTCAATAAATAACAAAAATGATAATCTTTCTCATTTATTGACTCTTGAGATAAAAAGAAGTAGAATAATCCATCATCTTGAATTTCTAGGACGAAACATGAAAAAGACAATCATTGTTGCGCTTGCCGGACAGCCCAATGTCGGAAAAAGCTCTATTATTAACAAAATCAGTGGCTCTAATCTTAGAGTGGGGAACTTTCCTGGTGTGACCATCGAAAAAGCCGAAGCAAAGATTCTCTACAAGGGATATGAGATCAAGATCATTGACCTCCCTGGGACTTATTCGCTCAATCAATATTCCCCAGAAGAAAAGGTCACTCAAGATTTTCTTCTCCAAGAAGAATATGATCTAATCCTCAACATCGCAGATTCTACCAATCTTGAAAGAAACCTTATCCTCACAGCACAAATTCTTGAGCTCAATAAAAAAACTTTGCTAGCACTCAATATGAATGATGAAGCACAAAAGGAAGGGATTGAAATCAATTCTCAGCTTCTCTCCTCAATCTTAGGGATCCCTACTCTCAAGGTTAGTGCCAAAAACCAAGAAGATATGCTTCTTATTCTTGATCAAATCATCGCACTCCACACAAAACCTTTCTGCCCATCAAAACGCACCTATAATGAAGCTCTGGAAGAAGCGATTGGTGAAATTGAAAATCTCCTTTCATCCAAGCAATATCCCTGCATTGCTCAA
Source organism: Helicobacter kayseriensis (assembly GCF_021300655.1). Classification (NCBI taxonomy): domain Bacteria; kingdom Pseudomonadati; phylum Campylobacterota; class Epsilonproteobacteria; order Campylobacterales; family Helicobacteraceae; genus Helicobacter; species Helicobacter kayseriensis. The sequence goes on along the minus strand of NZ_JAJTNB010000006.1, from coordinate 29,113 downwards.
CTAATGAAAGAAAACCATTTTCAAAACTTTCGCCATTTGGCCATCCTACTTCTTCAACAAAATGAGAAAATCTATGCACTCCTTTCTTCCAAACCTTGCTGGATAGAACTCTCTCCTCTTGTCGCTCGATTGATCTCAAGAATCTACACCATCTCTCAAGAAAAGAGTATGCAAGAAGTCTTTGCCCTTGATCACTATGCCTATGCCAAAGGAGCAAGCCTAGAGGCACAGAAGCAATCCAATAGCCCAAGAGATAAAACACAAAAAATCGACTCTATCTTGCTCAACAAATACCTTGGAATTCCCATCTTTCTTTTGATGATGTGGATTCTTTTCCAAGCGACCTTTACGCTAGGTGCAATCCCAAAAGATGCGATCGAATCGGGATTTTCTCTTTTGGGTGAAACACTCAAAGAGTATATCCCCTACCCTCAACTTTCCTCCTTACTTGCTGATGGGATTATTGGGGGTGTGGGTGCAGTGATTAGCTTCTTGCCTGATATTTTGATTCTCTTCCTTGGAATCGTATTGCTTGAAAGCACTGGCTATATGGCACGTATTGCATTTTTATTAGATGGTTTTTTTCATCGCTTTGGATTACATGGAAAAAGCTTTATCCCTCTTGTTACTGGATTTGGATGCAGTGTTCCTGCGTATATGAGCACAAGGATGCTTAAAAATCGTGGGGACAAAATGCTCACCCTCTTTATTATCAACTTTATGAGTTGCAGTGCAAGACTTCCTGTTTATGTGCTCTTTATTGGTGCTTTTTTCCCTGCTAGTCAAAGTGGAAATATCTTGTTTGGAATTTATATTTTTGGGGCTATTGTGGGGCTGGTTATGGCAAAGATTCTTAAAATGACAGCTTTTAAAGATATTGATGAACCATTTGTTATGGAAATGCCAAAGTATCGCCTACCTTCAGCAAAACTCATTCTATTTAGCGTATGGAACAAGGCAAAAATGTATTTAAAAAAAGCTGGAACTTTTATTCTTGCTGCTTCTATCTTGATTTGGTTTGCAGGGAAATACCCACAAGATCAAGAACTCATCGCACAATATGCTCAAAAGCAAGAAGCATTAGAGCAACAAGGTGCAAGCCAGGATCAGATCACAGAACTTATAAACGAACAAAACGCTCTCTTGCTTGAGCAAACTTATCTTGGGCGCTTTGGAGAATTTCTCTCTCCTATTTTTGCTCCTTTCAATTTTGATTGGAGGCTTTCTGTTTCTCTTGTCACAGGTGTCGCAGCAAAAGAAGTGATGATTTCAACACTTGGGGTACTTTATGCACTTGGAGAAGAGCTTGATGAAACTAGCCAAAGTCTTATGGAAACCCTCAAAGACAAGATTTCCATTCCCTCTGCGATTGCGTTTTTGATGTTTGTGATGTTTTATAATCCCTGCTTTGCTGCCACAATTGTTTTTGGGAAAGAAGCAGGTGGAAGAAAGTATATTTTCTATCTCTTTGTTTTTACTTCTCTTATTGCTTATTTCTTTGCACTTTTGGGATACTTCGGAGCTAGCTTATTTTTCTAAGCTTCTCCCCCTCCCCCTTTTACCAACTTGAAGAGTTACCTGAAGCAATCTTTGAGATATTGACCTCATGATCCCACACAACAATCCCATTTTCCAAATCCACTAAACTCATCAAAAAATAATAATCAATCCTCTGTTCTTTCCCAACTTGCATATTGCGTTGCACAACCTTTCCTGATAGAGAAAATGAAGGAGCCAAAAGTCGGCCTTGATTGATTGTGGAGTTTTGCTTATATTCTTGATTTCCCCTTGCCCCTCTTGCCTTTTGTATCATCTCTTCTTCTCTTTCTCCACTTCCAGCCATCGCGACACTTAAGACAAATTTTTGACTCTCTCTCAAACTTCTTGCCACCCTACGAGCAACTTGATTCATATCTAGTTTTTGCATCGTGTCATTGATAAAGTCAGAAATCACTAAAACCTTTGCATTCTCTCCAGAAGGTAAAGATTGGACAAAAGAACTCTTCAACAATGAATCAATACTCGAACTTGAAGCCTTAAGCAAATCATTAAAATCAAGTCCAGCACTCACATAAGATGGATTGCTTGGATCGATATATTTCACCCCTCCAGCACATCCATAAAACCCCAATACAACAACACAAATCAACATCCATCGTTTCATAACTTCCTCCTTAATGCCTTAAAATAATCTGATAAAAGCTATTTTTGCCCGCATTGCGAAAATAAATTATATTGTTTTTATTCAAGCAAAGCTCAGCCTCAGATACACACTCTTCCCCCATTTTCAGCTCAAAATACACACCCAAATCACCCTGTAATTTTAAAATCCCTTTTTGATTTTTGAGCCTTGCAACCCAAAAGCTATGAGGTAAAATCTGATTACTTCTCAAATCTGCTTGAGTTGTTGCTATATCATAAGCCATCCCACCCATTGCAAAAAGCATCTTTGTCAATCCTGAAGTTGTCTTCTGAATCCAATACTGAGAAAGCGCTCTTAGAGTCGAAGAAGTAATCGCACGTGTGAGCAAAAAAGGCAAGTGTTTGGAAAACTCATTGAAAATCAATGGATCTAGATTCCCAATCCTTTGAGCTTGACTCACACTCTGAGAAAGCCAAAGATGATAGCTTCTTTCTATCTCATTGCCCTTAGTCCAATCAGGCAATGCAAAAGCGATATCAAAAATCCCATCATATGTCACAACAGGGATCACAAAAGATTTTTGAATCTTTCTTGCACTCATCCCATCTTCAATAACCACCCAAGTATATTTTTCTCCCTTCATTCCTCTTTGCGCCATCAAAAAATCTTCTTGGATAAGCGAAATTCTTGAGATTCCATACGCTTCTTTGAGCAAATCAATCCCCTTTGGATCCCTTTCAAGCATAAAAAACAGTCCAGAGAGATAGCTCACTACAGGATTGATATATCCTTGAAAAGCTTCAATTTTTTTTAGATTCTGATAATCCCTCAAAACCCTCTCTTCACTAAATGAAAATTGTTGCGGATTCTTATCTTGAAGCTGGATTGCTTTTTGAATCTGTGTTTGATAATAAGCTTTTAGGCGTCTTTGTCGATCGTTTGCTCGATTAAACTCCACGCGTGCATTGGCTAAATCCCCCTCTTTCATCAAAAACAATGCCTTGTAGTAATTCACCATAACCCCCTCATATAAATACCCCTTATAAGGAATGATGCTTTCATTGACTGCAATAGCACCTATCCCCTCAAGCAGATCTGTAAGCATTCCTTGCTTTTCATTGATATTGATTTGTTCTTCTGCCCTTTCAAGGAGTGCAAAAGATTGAGGGAGAGACAAATCAAATCCTATCATTCCTCCCATCATCTCAAAAAGCAAGGCATCTGCTTTGTTTTTTGTCCCCTTCAAAGAAAGATCAAACGCCTTATTGGGATCTCCTTGATAATACTCATAAGAAACCTCACGCAAGGAGACACTTGAGCACCCAGAAAATAGCACAAACAATATCAATCCATACAAACCCCGCATTCTCTTTCTCTTCAAATAACAGTAATGATTCTTAGTGTGTATAATTCTAGTTTATTTTATTGACAAAAATGGGAGGAAAAAATGGCTGTTTTGCAGATTGGAGCAGGCGGAGTTGGAGGAGTTGTAGCTCATAAACTCGCTATGAATGCTCAAACTTTTGGAGAAATTACACTTGCCTCAAGAACACTAAGCAAGTGCCAAGAAATTGCTCAAAGTGTTTTTGAAAAAACAGGGATTCAAATCCAATGCAAAAGCGTGGATGCAGACAATGTTGATGCACTTGTTGCATTGATCAATGAAGTCAAGCCTAAAGTTGTCATCAATGTCGCTTTACCCTATCAAGATCTCACGATTATGGAAGCTTGTCTTCGCACAAAAACACATTATCTTGATACTGCAAATTATGAACACCCTGATACTGCCAAATTCGAATACAAAGAACAATGGGCTTTTCACAATCGATTCAAAGAAGCAGGGATTTTTGGACTTTTGGGAAGCGGGTTTGATCCAGGAGTGACAAATGTCTTTTGTGCTTATGCTCAAAAGCATTATTTTGATGAGATTCACTTCATCGATATTCTAGATTGCAATGCAGGAGATCATGGCTATCCTTTTGCGACCAATTTCAACCCAGAAATCAACCTCAGAGAAGTAAGCTCCAAAGGACGCTATTGGGAAGAAGGAAAGTGGATTGAAACCCAACCTATGGAGATTATGCAAGTATGGGATTATCCAGAGATTGGTCAGAAAGATTCTTATCTCCTCTATCATGAAGAATTAGAATCTTTGGTCAAAAACATCAAGGGATTGAAAAGAATCCGCTTTTTTATGACTTTCTCTCAAAACTACCTCAACCATATGCGATGCTTGGAGAATGTAGGGATGCTAAGAATTGATGAAGTTGAGCATAACGGCACAAAAATCATCCCCATCCAATTTCTCAAAACCCTCCTTCCTGATCCAGCAAGTCTAGCCGGACGCACAGTTGGCAAAACCAATATTGGATGCTATATCAAAGGGATTAAAGAAGGCAAAGAAAAAACGATCTATATCTACAATGTTTGTGATCACCAAGAGTGCTACAAGGAAGTCAATTCTCAAGCCATAAGCTACACAACAGGAGTTCCTGCAATGATTGGAGCCAAACTGATCGTAGAAAACAAATGGAGTGGAGAGGGGGTATTTAATATGGAAGAACTCGATCCAGATGCATTTATGGAAGAGCTCAATCAACAAGGCTTGCCTTGGAAAGTATTAGAACTCTAATGACATTTCAAGAAAAGATTCTTAAGCTTCATTATCTATATCACCTAGAGCTTTTTGGGGAGAGTTTCTGCGATGACTTTCCCCAATCTGCAACAGAAAAAAAACAAGGCATTTTGGGACACTCTCCCAAAGGAGCCAAAATCGGATTTATTTCACAAACTCCACTTTTAGATCAAGATTCTTCATTTCTTCCCAAAAAAAGCGCTCAAATGCTTGAAGATATCATTACCAAGGTTTTCAGCCTCTCACCCAAAGAATGTTGCATCTTGTCTTTGTTCAAAACTTCACAAATCTCTTATGATGAACATATCAAACAACACGCTGACATTCTGCTCTCTCAAATCTCCCAAAGCTCTGCACGCGTTTTTATACTCTTTGGGACATCTGAGATAGCAGATCATCTCTTCTCTAAACACACAGAGCTAGGAACTCCTATCAAATTCAAACACAAAACACTTATTCCGACACATTCCTTTGGGGCATTGATCAAACTCCCTGCCCTCAAAAAACAAACATTTCAGCACCTCACAACTGCAAAGGCTTTCATATGAGACTTCTAACCCTCTTTATTTTTGGCACATTGCTTTTAGCTCACCCTTTTAGTTTCATCTCCCCCAAGCTTTCTTCCCCCCAAGAAGAAATCATCTCGCAATTCTCAGAAGAGATCCGACACTCTTCACTCAAAATCGCACTGGTTATGCCCAAAAAAATCATCGGTCGCTACTCTATTGCAAGCATTGATACAGTCATAGCCTATCTGTCTTCTAGGGGAGTGGATTTTGAACTAGAAGTCTTTGACTGCGGAGATGAAGAAGAATCCTCTATCCAATCCATCTATCGAAAAATCTTAGAAGAAAGATTCCAATTCATCATCGCAATCTTTACCACCAAAGGGGCTCACGAAGTGAGCAAGCTCCCACTCCAAGTCCCCTTTTATATCCCTACAGTCAATATCACACAAATCAACTTCAACCCCTCCACCAACCCAATGCTCTTTTTTGGAGGTATTAGCTATAAAGATCAGATCCAACAACTTCTCAAGCTTCATCAAGCAGAGCACATCATCGCCTACAATGATGATAGCCCTGTGGGAGAAAGATTGGCAATCGATCTCTCTGATTTTGCACCCTATACACAAAATCAAACGATCACCAATCAAGATGCAGCGACATTCAACAAGCAAGCCAGAACTCAAGAAAAATTGATTCAAAATGCTGATGTATTTCTCAATACCCCTGTTGTCAAAAGCGGACTTCTACTTTCTCAAATGGGATATTTCAGAAAAAAAGCATCTAAGATTCTCTCTACTCAACTCAACTTCAACCCATCTATCACGGTTTTGACACAAAAACGCGATCGCAGGAATTTATTCATCGCAAGCTCAATAGGCCAAACCAACCAAAAACTGATCGAATATGGTTCTTTGCTCAATAGCGATTTGCAATATGATTGGGTCAATTACTCAACCGCACTAGGGATTGAGCTCTTTTTCCGGATCGTTTTTCCCGATAGCCTACCCTTCTTCCAAGAGCAAATGGCCGATAATCAAATCCAATACCAAACAAAAATCTACTCCATTGATAACAAAGGGTTTTTTATACCTGTAGATCTAAGCCTTTATCAATCTCCATCATCCCAAGAAGAGCAACCCTCTCAGCCCATCCAAGAAGATCCCTCTACTCTTCCACAGGAGCCTGAAGAAATCCTCCAAAACTTAGAATAAATCAGAACAAAATCCTTGAGGGATGAGTATAGATATTCATATTTTTCCCCCTTGCAAATCCACACAATGTGATTCCATGCATTTGAGCTGTTTTGACGCCAAGGAAGGTGGGAGCTGTGCGTGAAACCACGATAGGGATACGATGCATCACTGCCTTTGTCACCATTTCAGAGCTTAGCCTACCACTCACGATCAAAATGCCCTCATTGGGATCTTTTTCTTTTAGTCTTGCTTTTCCACAAACTTTATCAATAGCATTATGTCTTCCTATATCTTCACTCTCCAAAAACTCACCATTAGCAAACAAAAGCATCGCTTTATGCACGCATCCTGTCTGAAGATATAGCTCACTTTCTTGATAAAACCTCTTGACATGCTCCAAAATCCACCCGCCCTCTATGCGCAAATCACTTGCGTTGAACTCAATCTCGATTTGATTCCCTGTATTGCCCGTAATCCCTCCTCCACAGCCTGAGACAAGTGTTTTTTCTTTGTAGAGATTGATGAGATTTTTTTGATTGCTTCTTGCTTCCATCCAAACTTCTAGCCCACTATTTCTAACCTCCAAAGAAGTGATATCTCCTACCCCATCTATCACGCCCTCACTCAACAAAAAGCCGACCATATGCGCATCTTCATCTTGCGGGATACACATCGTTGAAATGATTTTTTCTCCATTGAGATAAAAATTGACACGACTTTCTAAGATCACGATATCTTCTTTTGGGACTTGATTCCCATCTTCAAATCGCACGATATTGATTTTTTTCAAAACTTCCATAATAAGCCCCAAACTATAAAGATAAAATAGATATTTTATAATCCAAAATTAAGAGAAAAACATGAAAAAAATAATTTTCTTCCTTATTTCTGCATTAATTGGGATCGAACTTTTTGCAGGAATTGTTATCGCCCCCACAATTTTTTTCCCTCAAAAGTATGGCCTCAATATTTCATTAACACTTTTTGAAAGTGGGCTTTTGATGACTAGAATTTTTGTGATCTTGGGTTATATTCTTTTTCCTATTGCACTCATTGGTCTATTCTATGCCTTGGTACAAAAAAATAAAATCTTACTTGCAGTAATGTTCATAATCGCCTCTCTTGTATCTTTATTTGTTTTTTATTTCACTCCTTTTATTTTAGAATCTCAAGCATTAGGGGAGCTAGCAACCCAAAATAAACAATTTGCTCAAATGCATACATATAGCCAATGGTGTCTCAAGGCCATCATCTTCTTCCAATTCATTGGACTTATACTACTTGCACAAGGACCAAGAAAATGAAAAATGCTTTTTTATGTTTTTTCTTATTGTTTCATCCATTTTTCCCTGCACAGGCATCTCTATCCAAACCCAAGATAAAAAGCACATCCAAGCACGCACAATTGAATGGGGAGAATTTCCTCTTGGAAGCAAACTAATAATCTCACCTAGAAATCAAGTTTTTCAATCTCTAACCCCTGAAGGAAAGAATGGAATCAAATGGCAAGCCAAATATGGTTTTGTGGGAATTAGTGTTGCCAATGATGGGTTTATTGGTGAAGGAATCAATGAAGTTGGACTCAATGCTGGATTATTTTATTTTGCTCATTATGGAAGCCTAGCTCCATATAATCCAAAAGATTCCAAAAACTCAATTTCGGATATGGAGTTCACCAAATATATTCTTTCTAATTTTAAAAGCGTCTCTGAAGTCAAAGAAGCACTTAAGATCCTCAAGGTTGTTCCATTTATGCTTGAAAATGGAAAAGCTCCTCCGACCGCACATTGGAGAGTGACAGATGCAAAAGGAGGCAATATCGTCATTGAAATTATTGAGGGCATTGTCAAAATTTACGACAATCCTGTGGGTGTTCTCACCAATTCTCCTGATTTTTCTTGGCATCTTACAAATCTCAATAATTACATCAACCTACATTCTGGAAGTGCAAAAGGGTTTATGATGGGAGATAAAAAGCTCTTTGCAATGGGTGCAGGAACAGGACTACTTGGACTTCCAGGAGACTTTACTCCACCTTCCAGATTTGTACGCGCAAGCTTTTTCTTACATACTGCTCCCACCCCCAAAAATTCTTATGAGGGCATAACTCAAGCCTTTCATCTCCTTAATCTTTTTGATTTGCCTATTGGAACAGAGTTTGAAAATAAAGCCAAAATTCCATCTGCCCTACCAAGTGCTACCCAATGGACTACTGTTAGCAATCTATCTGATTTGGAATTTTTCTATCGCACAATGTACAACTCCCGAATTCGCAAAATTGATCTCAAAAAAATTGATTTTCTAAAAACAAAATTTCAGAGCTTAAAGCTTGATAAAAAAGAGTTTGAAGAGATAGAAGAAATAAAAATAAAATAACCCTCCCTCAAAGACCCCCCAAAAAAAGAGGGGGTTATTTATCTTGGTTAAGAAGACCCAAAACAGCTACAGCATAAGGAGTCATTGCTCCACATTTATTGCATACTGTATGAACAGCTGGGATCATTGGACCATTGCTTACAATGCTTCCATCGATTTTGTTTTGAAGCATAATATTGCTAAAACCTGGAGCGATCCCAATTTCACTCCCACCGCACACTGGGCATTTCAATTTGCCAGCTTTTTCTTTGATTTTGTCTAAGATTCCTTGCTCTGTGATAGAGATATCTTGTGCCATTTTTTCTCCTTTTTGTTTTGATTATTTTAAGATCTGGATGTTCCCATTCTCTTAAAGACGCCATTATATCAAATGTCCCAAAATCATCGGTATTGGCTCAATCATTTGGAAATAAAGTTTTCCTCCGCATTCCTCTTTAAAGATAAAAGTAAGATATAATCTTAGATTTTCTTTAAACGTTTTAAAGTGAGGTTTTTGATGTTTGAGTTATTGACAGATCACCATTTCCCAGACCATCTAAAAGATAAATATCCGCTTATTCGTTTCTCTCCTTCCTCAGATGATATCATCATATCCAATCTCGCATCTCACACTCAAATTACTGCACCCGAAATCAATTGGTATCTTGCAAACTCTCAAGCCAATGAGGAAATCAAACTTGCCAACCTTCATCGCCTTTACCAAAATAAGCTCAATATCTTTGATCATGCCCCATTTAAAGAATACACGACGCAAGTACAAAACGATCTTTTACTCCTTGGAACTCAATCACCTATCGTGCAAGATTTCTTCAATCAAGCAACCACAGAGGGCTTCTCCCCTACCCTAATCAATCCACAAGAAATCACACACATCAAAGGAGAAATCGGATCTTTTATAGCAATTTTGCAAAACGGAGAGGAGTTAGCCTTCTCGCAAGCTGTTTTGTTTGTGCAAGATGAGAATCTCTGTAAATTTTTGGGCATTTTAAGCATCCAAGATTATTATTCAGCTCAAGAAGTTTTAGAGATTTTAAAAAGTCGCCTAGGAACCTACACCTACAAAACAACAACTCTCTATACTCCATCTCTTTGTCAATACCACCAACGAAGACCAGACAAAAATGGAGAAGGCTTCTGTCACAAATGCGTCAATGTCTGCCCCTCTTTTGGCGTGACAAAAAATGACACTTTAATGGAGCTTTCCTTTTCTCAAATTGATTGCATGGGGTGTGGAGGATGTATCGCAACCTGCCCCACAGGAGCGCTTGACTTTGCTCCATATACGATTGATTGCCTCATAGAATCTTTGCGCTTCTATCAAGATACTCAGATTTTATTGATTCCAGAAAATTATCTTTCTCTCCTAGATGAGATTCAAATCCCCCAACATCTCTCCCCCCTCATTATCCCTAGAGAAAAATTTCCCTCAGAAGCTCATCTTTTGGCCATCACTCAAGAGAGCGGACATTCTTTTATTTTCTTTTCTCCTGTGATTTCTCGTCCCACAAAAGAAGCAATCAAACTAGTCAATGATATCTATCAAGCAATCTTTCAAACAGATGCAGCTTATGTCGCTCACGACACTGCCACTCTTCAAACTCTTTGGGATAAGCCTCAAAAACTCATCCACTATACCTACACTCCAAGTCCAAAAGAAGCAAGACGCAAGCATTTTGCAGAACGCTTGATCTATATGATCAAAGAAGGAGATTTTGGTAGGGTAGAAAGTGGTGAGAGTGGAGAAATGATCCGCTATGGAGAAATCCAAATCGATGAAGATAAATGCACGCTTTGCAATAGTTGCGTGGGGGCGTGCAATGTCGATAGTTTGATTGCAAACTCCAAAAATTTCTCCTTGCAATACAATCCCAGTCTTTGCACCACTTGTGGATACTGCATCCCAAGCTGTCCAGAAAATGCCATATCTCTCCATCTCAACGGGATCAAGCTCTCACCTCAATATTTCACCTATACAACAATGGCTCAAGATTCTCTGTTTTCTTGCATAGAGTGCGGAAATGCCTTTGCTACAAGCAAATCCATCCAAAAAATCAAAACACTTATGACGCCACTCTTTGCCAATGATCCCATTAAACTCAGAACACTTGAATGCTGTGCTGATTGCAAAGCAAAACTGATGTTTGAAAGGTAAGCACAATGACACAAGAAGAACTCCAAATCACCAAAGCACGATCGCTTTATTATTCTTTGCTTGGCATTTGCTTTAGCTATCAAGGATTCCAAAAGCACATACAACTTGCACTCTCCATCCTTGATCAAATTTTTGCAAACCCCATCAATGACCAAACACAAAAAGATGCTCACATTCTCCTACAAGAACTTGAAGCACATGGTTTTCAAAACATACAAGAAGAATTTGAAACACTTTTTATTGATAATTTTAGCCACAAAGCAATCAACCTCACTGCAAGCTATTATGATGAGGGATGGGAATTTGGAGAAAAGTGTCTAAGAATCCGCGATTTAATTCTTGAAAGCGAATTTCGCAAGGATGAAAATTTCATTGAGCCCGAAGATCATCTAGGCTTTCTGCTCATTTTTAATGCCTCTCTTTTAAACAAAGCCAACCCTTGCTCTATCGCTATGGCAAAACAAATCTTTGCCGATATTCTCAATGACTATGTGAATTTTGTCATTCTTGAGATTCTTAAAAACAAAAAATCCAAGTTTTATAAATCTATCGCCAAGATTCTAGGAAGTTTTGCAGAATTTGAGCGACTTTATCTTGAGGTAACTCCCCCTCCGTTTGAAGAATTTATCGATCTTGGGGAACTCAAGAAAGAAGAAAGAAAAGGAAAATGGAAAAAACGAATCAAAACCCAAATCAGCGAAGAGGAGATTAAATACAAATAATCTTCTCTTATTGCAAAATGTCTTACTGCAGGGATTAGACCTAATCTCTACAGTAGGGCATCCCCTACCATCCTAAAATAAAGGAGCAGATCATGGAAAATGTTTCATTGACTAAAGAATCTCGTAGAGATTTTTTAAAAAATGCTAGCAAGACCTCTGTTGCTGTCGCTGTTGGCGGAATCGCTCTTGCAGGTTGCGGAAGTGATATCCCAAGAGAGAAAAATGGGGTCAAAACTGGATCCAGCAAGAAAAAAGAAATTTTGTATAGAAGCACCAAATATTGGAGCTCTTACTATGCATCTGCAAAATAAGGAGGTCAGGTTATGAGTGAATATATCGCACAGACTTTTTCACCGCTTAGAGCCTCTCGTCGAAGTTTTCTTAAGATGAGTGCTTTAGGGATTGGTGCAGGTATTAGTAGCCTTAGCGCAAGCCAAGGAATCATCAGAGAGGCAACACAAGAGGAGCTCAAAGAAGCTTATCCAGATAGTCAAAAAATCAAAACAGTTTGCACGATTTGTTCTGTAGGATGTGGGATCATCGCAGAAGTCAAAAATGGCACTTGGGTGCGTCAAGAAGTCGCACAAGATCATCCTGTAAGCTTAGGAGGACATTGCTCTAAGGGTGCAGATATGATCGATATGGTGCGCAGTGCCAAAAGAATCAAATATCCCATGAAAAAAGAAAATGGCCAATGGAAGCGTATTTCGTGGGAACAAGCACTTGATGAGATTGGAGATAAGCTCAAACAACTCAAAAGTGATCACGGCGCAGATAGCGTGCAGTTTTTTGGGAGTGCCAAACTAAGTAATGAGCAATGTTATTACATTCGCAAATTTACTACTATGTTTGGGACACACAATATCGATCACCAAGCTCGTCTCTGACACAGCTCCACAGTCGCCGGTGTGGCGAATACATTTGGATATGGAGCGATGACAAATCATCTTGGAGATATTCAAAACTCAAAAGCAATTATTATTTTTGGAGCAAATCCTGCGGTCAATCACCCTGTTGGATTCCAACATTTCCTTAATGCCAAAGAAAGAAATGGAGCAAAGATCATCGTCATAGATCCACGCTTTACACGCACTGCAGCTAAGGCAGATATGTTTATCCAAATCCGCGGAGGAACTGATATCGCTTTTATTTATGGAATGCTTCACATCATCTTCAAAAATGGTTGGGAAGATAAGGAGTTTATCCAAGATCGCACATTTGGAATCCAAGCGATTAGAAAAGAAGCTGAAAAATTCCCTCCTCATGTTGTGGCTGATATTTGTGGAGTCACAGAAGAAGAATTGCTCAATGTGACTGAACTTTATGCTCAGACTAAGCCAGGAACATTGATTTGGGCGATGGGTCTTACACAACATAGTATCGGAACAGGAAATACAAGAATTGCTCCAATCTTGCAACTTGTCTTAGGGAATATGGGGAAAGTTGGCGGAGGAACAAACATTCTAAGAGGGCATGATAATGTCCAAGGTGCGACAGATTTAGGATGTCTTTCTGATAGCTTGCCAGGCTATTATGGGCTCAGTGAAGGAGCTTTTAAGCATTGGGCTAATGTGTGGAAGGTCGATTATGAATGGCTCAAATCTCAATTTGATCCTGAAACAATCCATGTCTCAGGTTTCACGCTTGCTAGATGGTGGCAGGGTGTTCTTGAAGAGGAAAAAATCCATAATGGAAAAGCAGGAAAGATTCGAGCTATGGTTTGTATGGGAAATGGAATCATCTCAATTGCCCAAACAAACAAAGTCGCTCAAGCCCTCAATCAACTTGAACTTTTTGTCATGATCGATCCATTCCCTCATGATGCGATTGCTTATACAGAAAAACAAGATGGTGTTTATCTCCTTCCTGCAGCCTCCCAAATGGAAACAAGTGGTTCTGTAACTGCTACAAACCGCTCTGGCCAATGGAGATTCCAAGTTGTAAAACCTCTCTATGAAAGCAAACCTGATCAAGAAATACTCTTTGAACTTTCCAAACGCCTAGGCTTTTATGAGCAACTCACAAAAGCATTGGGAGATGGAAAAGGCAACTTTACTTGGCCAGAAGATGCTACAAGAGAGATCAACCTTGGAATGAAAACAATCGGGCTTAGCGGATGGACGCCAGAGCGCCTCAAAGATCATGCGACTAATTGGCATCTTTTTGATCCTATAACACTCAAAGGAAAAGGGCCTCTTCAAGATGCTTATTATGGACTCCCTTGGCCTTGCTGGAATGAAAAACATCCAGGTAGTCCAAATCTTTATGATGATTCTATCCCTGTAACACAAGGAGGAATGGGCTTTAGAAATAACTTTGGAATGGAGCAAGAACTTTTTGGTAAAAAGTACAGCATGCTCGCAAGCCAAGGAAGTGTCCCACCCCAATCAAGTCAAAAGGGAGGCTACCCTGAAATCACAGCAGAGAATATTGAAAAACTCACAGGAAAAAAACTCACAGCTCAAGAAAAAGAAATAACCAAAGGCAAAAATTGGAAAACAGACTTAAGTATGATTTTGGTCAATAAAGCACTTGAAGCTGGGCTTTGTCCTTATGGAAATGCAAGAGCTAGAATGTATGTTGATAGTTGGGTTGATAAAATCCCACTTCATCGTGAGCCAATCCATACGCCACGCCCTGATTTGATTAGCAAATATCCTACCTATGAGGATCAACCTAACCATTGGAGAGTTGAAACAAAATTCAAATCCTTGCAAAAAGATTGGACAAAAGATTTCCCACTCCAACTCAATACCGCAAGGATCGTAACTCACAGCGGTCAAGGAATTGAAGCGCGTGTTAGTCTCGCACTCAGTGAGATTAACCCCGAAATGTATTGTCAAATCCATCCCAATACGGCAGCTAATTATGGAATCTCTGAAGGAGATTTTGTATGGATTCACTCTCCAGAGGGCTTTAAGGCTAAAGTCAAAGCAAGATTGAGCTATAGCCTTAAAGAAAATGTGATCTTTGCACCTTTCCATTGGGCAGGAGTTGCTCAAGGTGAGAGCTTAGAGGCAAATTATCCACAAGGATATGTCCCCTACAGCATTGGAGAATCCATCAATGGTGTAACAAACTATGGATATGACATCGTGACACAAATCCCAGAAACCAAATGCGGGCTTTGTCGCATAGAAAAAGCATAAGGAGTAAGCTATGAGTGAAGCACAATTTAGCTCTGGAGGGCCAACCTTCCAAAGCCAAGCAAGAATTAAATTCTATTGCGATGAAGATCGTTGCATTGATTGTCATGGGTGTGATGTTGCCTGTAAAGAAGCTCATCATCTCCCTGTAGGAATCAATCGCCGAAGAGTCATTACCCTCAATGATGGGATACAAGGCAAAGAAAAAAGTCTCTCTATTGCCTGCATGCATTGCTCTGATGCTCCTTGTGCCAAAGTCTGCCCTGTGGATTGTTTTTATATTCGAGCAGATGGCATTGTTTTGCATGACAAAAAAACTTGTATCGGATGCGGATATTGTCTCTATGCCTGCCCTTTTGGAGCACCTCAATTCCCCAAATCTGATGTCTTTGGATCTCGCGGGGCTATGGATAAATGCACATTCTGCGCAGGAGGTCCAGAAGAAACACATTCTGAAGAAGAATTTAAACTCTATGGACAAAATAGAATCGCTGAAGGAAAAGTTCCTGTTTGTGCTGCAATGTGTTCGACTAAAGCACTCTTAGCAGGAAGCGGGGAAGAAGTGAGTGCCATTATCCGCCACAGAGCTATTACAAGAGGAAGCGGAACTCCTAAGATTCCCTATACTTGGTCTAAAGCCTATGGTGAATAAAAGGAGAAAAAATGAGAACATATTTGTATGTATTTTTCTTCTTTCTCTTAAGCACTTTTGGACTGGCTCAAAACATCAAAGAACCTGTAGATTTTTCTCAAAATACCCATATCTATGGAGTCAAACAAATTGAGCAAATCAAGAATTGGGGGATCAACTCCCCTACAAGTGGAGTTGTCAGTGGTAATGTGATGGAAATGCAAGGAGGCTCTATCAATCCTTCAATGAGTGGAAAACCTCTTGAAGGAATTGAATCGCTCAGAGGATTGGGAGAGCTTTTTACTTTGTTGCAAAACAAAGTCTTTGCTCCTATCTTTCTAGCAATCATTATCCTTGTCCCTCTTGCGTTTTTGACACATTTGATGATTTTCAAATCTAAGCGTTTCTCTCATGGAATCTCTTATAAAGTCTTCTCTACTTACAATATTGCAATCCATTGGCTCTCTGCAGTGCCTTTTGTTGTGATTTGTATCACTGGGTTGATTATGGTTTTTGGAGATAAGCTTGGAGGGGGAACTTTTGTGCGTCTTGCAAGGGACTTGCATGGAATCTCTACCATCGCATTTGCAATTTTTGGCCCATTGATGTTTTTGATGTGGGTCAAGGCTTCACTACCTAAGATATATGATCTTAAGTGGCTTTTGATGCTAGGGGGGTATCTCACAAAAGGGAGGACGATCTCCACTCCTATTCCCTCAGGACAATTCAATGCAGGAATGAAGATGTGGTTTTGGACTTGCACTGTGGGAGGATTTATTATGATTTTCACAGGAGCAATCCTTTATTTTCAACTCTCTTCTATCAATGCTTTGAGATTAAGTGCTATTATTCATAACTGCTTAGGTTTTGCAATCATCGCTCTTTTGATCACTCATATTTATATGTCAGTCTTTGCCATTGAGGGAGCTTTAAATGCAATGGTTGATGGAACGATGGGAGAAGAAGAGCTTGCAATCTTGCATTCTTACTATTATAAAGAACTTCAAGAGGGTGGGAAATTAGAGAAAATGAGGGTGGGAAAACCTCATCATCACTAAGGCTTGGATCTTTTTCCAAGCCCCCCAACTTTTAATCACTTCACTCCATTTGTTTTCAGCTAAAATTGCACCCTTTAAATCAATCTGGATAAGTATATTGGTAATGAATCTATCAAACAATGCTCATACAACATCTTTTTACACAGATCAAGAACTTCAACTCTTTTGTTTTTCTCTTGAACAAAATGGTGATTTATATGCAGTCAATGTTTTAAAGGTTCGAGAAATCATTAGATACAAAGACAAAATCACAAAAGTCTCCTACGATAAAAGCTCTATCATAGAAGGTCTTATTTCAATTAGGGGGATTGATATCCCTCTTTTGGATATGAGAAAATGGCTATATTACAATCCAAATACCCCCGATCAAGATCTCACACCCTTTACCACTCATTCTAAAGAAAACGAATTGACAATTATGATTTGTGAATTTTCTCAATGGAAAATTGGAATCAAGCTCTATCAAGAAAATCGTCTTTTGCAAAAAAAATGGAATGAGCTCAAACAAGAAATTGATCTGAGTGGAAATTTGAAAAATGGAAAGTTTATTCATAGGACAAGGTATTTTGATCATCAAATCGTCCAAGTTATTGACATTGAGAAAATGCTTTTTGATGTTTTCCCATGGATTACTCTTGAAGAACAAAGAACCCTCTCTCATCTTCAAACAATCCAAAGCAAAAAAGTCATCCTTTTTGCTGATGATAGTCCAGCAGTCCTTAAAACAGTGCAAAGACTCCTTGAACATTTGGGGCTCAAATACTATTCATTTCACAATGGAGAAGCTCTTCTTGACTTTATCCAAAGGCAAACCATCCCAATTGAAGAGATTGGGTTAATTATCACTGATCTTGAAATGCCCCAAAAAAGTGGATTTGATGTGATCCGATATATCAAAGAAAACCCTCTTACATCACACATTCCTGTCATTGTCAATTCCTCTATGGGAGAAAATAGCAATCAAGAAATGGTATTTTCCTTGCAAGCCAATGGCTTTATCGCCAAACCAAACCCACAAGGAATTGAGACGATGATTAAATACTATCTGGAGAAAAAATGAAAAAAAACCTAATAGCACTTATTTTTGGCCTTTTTTGTATGCTTCATGCTCAAGAAGAAGAAATGACACAAGCCCAAAAGATTTGGGGGAGAAAGTTTCAAGCAGGTCTTGGATACGCTTATTTCAATACTGGGCATCACGGATTGCAAATCAATTATGGGATGTGGGATCTCAACACAATGGGAATCCAAGCTGAAATTTTTGTTCCACTCACCTATTCCAATGAAAGCAAAATTTATCTTGTCACTTTTTATTGGGTTGCTTGGGATTGGGCACCCATCAAAGAACTAAGCATCATCCCCAAAGTAGGCTATGGTCCTAAAATCTATGAACGCAAAGATTCAGGCTTTTTTCTTTCATGGGAACCTTCTTTGAGTTTAGATCTCTCATACAATATCAATGCATTTGTCAAACTCTACGCCTCATACACTTGGGCAATGTTTAAAGATGAACAAACACATCTCAATCAACTTCATGGAGGAAGTGTGGGGGTGAGAATTGCTTACTGATCTTTATTCCATCCCCTCTCCCTGCTATGTTTTGGAAGAAAATAAATTAGAACACAATCTCAAAATCCTAGATCAAGTCCAACAAAAAAGTGGAGCTAAGATTCTAGTGGCACTCAAAGGATTTGCATTTTGGCAAAGTTTTGGTTTAGTCAGTCAATATCTCCATGGAAGCACAGCAAGTGGGATCTATGAAGCACGCCTTGGTTATGAAACCTTGGGAGGAAGAGAGCAAGCCAAAGAAGTTTGCGTCTTCTCTCCAGCGTATAAAAAAGAGGAGATTTTAGAACTTCTTCCAATCGCAACGCACATTATCTTCAACTCCTTCCACCAATGGCAAACTTTCAAGCCCCTTATTGATGAGCACAATGCAACTCACTCCAATCAACACATTCAAGTAGGACTAAGACTTAATCCCCTTTATAGTGAAGTCACACCAGAGATTTACAACCCATGTGCTCCCAAATCGCGCCTTGGAATCACACCTCAAGCATTCCAACAAGGCATCGAGCAATATGGTTTAGATGGGATTAGCGGACTACATTTTCATACACACTGCGAACAAAACAGTGATGCGCTAGAGCGCACTCTTCCTCATATTTTCAAACATTTCTCAAACTATCTCTCTCAAATGAAATGGATCAACCTTGGAGGGGGGCACCACATCACGCGAAAAGATTATGATTTATCTTTGCTGATTTCATTGATTGGGATGCTTAAAGAACGATTTCCCAATTTAGATGATATTTTTTTAGAGCCTGGAGAAGCTGTAGGCTGGCAATGTGGATATCTAATGGGAGAGGTGATTGATATCATCGAAAATGAAGGGAAAATCGCGATTTTAGATGTTTCAGCAACTGCACATATGCCTGATTGTCTAGAGATGCCCTATCGCCCAAACCTCTCTAAACTCTCAAAAGGAATCCTTGAAGCAGATCAAGGAGAAAATAACGCTCCTTTCAGATATCGTCTTGGGGGACCTACTTGCCTATCTGGAGATGTAATTGGGGATTATAGTTTTCATTCTCCTCTTGAGATTGGGGATCGAATCTTTTTTGAAGATATGATTCACTACACCATTGTCAAAAACAACACTTTCAATGGCGTTCCACTTCCATCATTGGGAATGATCCAAAAAAATGGGGATTTCAAACTTCTCAAAACCTTCAACTATCACCACTACAAGGATCGTAATGGCTAAATTACATTTTGAAAATCTTTTAATGCTTGCGCCCCTAGCGGGCTTTACAGATCTCCCCTTCCGTAGCGTTGTCAAAAAATTTGGCGTTGATCTTACAGTAAGTGAAATGATCAGCTCTCACGCACTTGCCTACCAAAGTCAAAAAACACTCAAAATGATTGAAAAATCCCCTTTTGAAGATCCCTATAGCGTCCAGCTCTCAGGTTCTAAAGATGAGATATTGCTCAAAGCAGTTCAAAAACTCAATGAAACTGAGGGAATTGATGTGATTGATTTTAATTGCGGATGTCCTGCACCCAAAGTTGCCAATCACGGCAATGGAAGTGGATTGTTAAAAAATCTTGATGCACTTGTACAATGCTTACGCCTAATCAAAGAGCATAGCAATAAACCCTATACAAGCATCAAGGTGCGACTTGGATATGATGCAAAAATCCCTGAAGATATTGCTCATGCAATCAATGATAGCGGAGCTGATTTTTGCGTCGTGCATGGACGCACGCGCAGTGATGGTTACAAAAAAGAAAGAATTGATTATAAAAGCATTGCACTGATGAAAAAAATCGTGAAATGCCCACTGATTGCAAATGGAGAGATTGATAGCCCACAAAAAGCAAGAGAGGTTTTGGAAATCACAGGTGCCAATGGCATAATGATTGGGCGTGCAGCCTTGCAAAAACCTTGGATTTTCTGGCAAATCAAAAACAATACAGACGCGCTTCCTTCTATGCTAAAAAAAGAATTGGTGTTAGAACACTTTGATTTGATGATGCAATTTTATGGGGAATATGGATGTGTTATGTTTAGAAAAAATCTCCACGCTTATGCAAAGGGTGAGAAAGAAGCGAGCGAATATCGCAATCTTGTCAATTCCATCAAAGATCCAAAAGAAATGCGAGAAAGTATTGAAGAGTTTTTTAGCTCTTCAATGATTGATGAGATCCCCCCTATCGTGCATCTCAACAAGAAAAGTGTCTGATCCTACTCTTCACCTGGGAAGTCGTTGGGGTGCTTCCATGGCCCATATTTTGCCTTAAGATATTCTTGAGGGTTGAGCTGTTGCTGAGGAGAGGCAAAATATTCTGGCTTGAGTGATGGAGATTGCATATATGCCTTATCCAACCCTGCACGATTTTCAGTGCTCATCATTGGCATCCTTACAAACCCCGTATTGAGATATGCGGCCAAATCAAGTGCTTCTTGCGGAGAAAGGATTGGAGCATCAGCACTCGCCCCATAAGGCATAGAAGATCTCAAAAATCTTGCCAAAACAGGCAACATTGCCATATGCCCACCATCTGGCCATATCAACAAAGATGGATATTGATGCCCTCCTCCTTGCAAATAATCCTCATTTTTAACTCCCATCGCATCTACACCATGGCAAGCTATACAATTCTCTTCATAAAGTTTCTTTCCACGCACAGGATCTGCAGGGCGATTTGGAAAATCCATCTTAGCAAGATAAGTCCCCTCAAGCTTAACTCCATCTTTGATTCCATAAGCTTTTTTAAGCCATTTAAAGTAAGCAATGATTGCTTTCATCTCCCTAGAATCATTGGGAAAATGCTCTGAATCCACTCCGCCCATTCCACGGATTCTATCCTCTAGAGAAATAATCTTCATCGTCTCAATGTCTAGCTTTGGATAGCTATTGATCGCGTTGATAAAAGGAAGGACATACTTTTTCGTTCCAGGCAATCCATTCCCATCATCTTCCATATGGCAGGCAGAACAATTGACTTCATTTTTGGTGATTTTAAGCTTTCCCTTTGGCCCTAGTGTTTTTTCAGTCTTGCTCAAAAGCTCGATTCCATATAAGATCAAATCCCCCTCAGCTCCTTTTGGAACATCTTTGATGCTTAATTTCTTATCTGGCCATTTTTGTGTTGGACGCTTATTGTATTGCTCAAAGTATTGCACACCTTGAGCATCATTAAGAGTATCTCCAACTTGATAAGCTTGAGCGACACATAAACCTAATAAACAAACTAAAAAAATTAGATTTTTATTCATGATCATCTCCTTAAGTTAAAAAATATTTAACTTTTATAATTTTAGCACAATGATCAAAAAAGGATTAAAAAAGACCCCCTCCCCCTAATTTTTATTACTTAAATTAAATTTATTCTACTTCAGCATCAATCACATCATCATCTTTTTTACTTTGTGATGCTCCACCTTGAGGGTTGGCTTGTGCTTGTTGTGCCAAAGTTTGAGCTACTTGGCTTAGAGCTTGAAGCTTGCTTTCAATCTCTTCTTTGCTTGCATTTTCATTCTTTGCCACTTCCTTAAGCTCATCGATTGCTTTTTGAATCTCATCAGCATTGACTACATTAGCCTTATTCTCATCAAGCATTTTTTGAGTTTGATGAGCCATACTATCTGCTTGATTTCTAAGCTCAATCACTTGCTTACGCTTCATATCTTCTTCCTTATGAAGCTCTGCATCTTTGACCATTTTTTCAATCTCACTATCGCTCAAACCACTTGATCCGCTGATCTTGATTTCTTGAGATTTACCTGTATTTTTGTCTTTTGCGCTAACTGTAAGGATTCCATTAGCATCAATATCAAATGTAACTTCAATTTGAGGCACACCACGAGGAGCTGCAGGGATACCTGTAAGGTCAAATCTTCCCAAAGACTTATTGTCTTTTGCAAGTTCTCTCTCTCCTTGCAATACATTGATAGAAACTGCGGGTTGATTATCTTCATAGGTTGAGAAGATTTGAGATTTCTTTGTAGGAATTGTCACACCACGCTCAACAATTTTTGTACAGATTCCTCCAGCAGTCTCAATCCCCAAACTCAAAGGCGTTACATCAAGTAAGAGAACATCTTTCACATCTCCTTTAAGCACACCTCCCTGAATCGCAGCACCTACTGCAACAACCTCATCAGGATTGACAGATTTGTTGAGTTCTTTTCCAATAAACTCTTTAACTCTTTCTTGCACTTTTGGAACACGCGTTGAACCACCCACCATCACTACTTCATTGATATCATTTTTGCTCAATCCGGCATCTTTGATGACAAAGTCAATCTTAGCAATCGTCTCTTCAATCAAGTCATCAATCAAGCTTTCAAACTTCGCTCTTGTGAGCTTTTTGACAAAGTGCTTTGGACCACTTGCATCTGCAGTAATAAAGGGGAGATTGATCTCTGTTTCATTGGCACTACTGAGCTCTTTTTTGGCATTTTCACTTGCATCTTTCAATCTTTGCAAAGCCATAATGTCTGATTTAAGGTCAATGCCTGCTTCAGATTTAAACTCCTCAACTGCCCAATCAATGATTCGATTATCAAAATCATCTCCACCCAAGAACGCATCTCCACCAGTAGCCAAAACCTCAACAACATTGTCTCCCGTTTCTAGCACTGTAACATCAAATGTTCCTCCACCTAGATCATAAACCACGATTTTTTCAGATTCTTTTTTATCCAACCCATAAGCCAAAGCTGCACTTGTAGGCTCATTGATGATTCTAAGCACATTAAGCCCAGCAATTGTTCCAGCCTCTTTTGTCGCCTTTCTTTGAGCATCATTGAAGTATGCAGGCACAGTAATCACCGCTTCGCTGACCTCCTCACCCAAATAGCTCTCAGCGTCTTCTTTGAGCTTGCTTAGAATCTTGGCACTAATTTCTTGTGGAGTATAGATCTTATCTCCAATCTCTACAGCACAAGCTCCATTGCGATCGACAATCTTATAAGGAAGTCTTTTTTCTGCTTCCTTTGCCTTGTCTTCATTAAACATCAAGCCCATAATTCTTTTGATTGAATAGATTGTCTTTTGAGGGTTTGTGATCGCTTGTCTTTTTGCTGGATCACCGACCAAAATCTCACCCTTATCTGTAAAAGCCACAATCGAAGGTGTTGTATTTTTTCCTTCTTTGTTTGCAATGATTTTTGCTTCATTTCCTTCATATACAGCCATTGCTGAGTTTGTTGTCCCCAAATCGATTCCAATAACTTTTGCCATTTTAAACTCCTTATTTTTAAGATTAATTTTTTGCTACGCTGACCATCGCTGGACGCAATGTTCGCTCTTTATACTTATAACCTTTTTGCAAGGTTTGCACAATCTGCCCTTCTTCAACTTCAGAAGATGGAACTTGCATAATCGCATCATGCAAAAGTGGATCAAATTCACCATTTTCTGCGATGATTTCAATCCCGTGCTTCCCTAAGACTTTCAGTAGATTCTCAAGTGTGAGTTTGATTCCCTCACTGATTGCCTCATCTCCTGCATTTTTTGCACTTTCCAATGCTTTCTCAAGTGTATCAACGACTGGAAGTAAATCTTTGGCAATTCCTTCATAGCAATACTCCAACGCCTGATACTTCTCTCTTTCTAAGCGTTTTTTTACATTTTCAAAATCCGCATGAACACGCAGATACTCACCCTCAAGCTCCTTAAACTTCGCTTCATAATCAATCTCTTGATTTTGCTGAGCTTCCTCTTGAGGAGCTTCTTGAGATACGCTTTCTTGAGTATTTTCTTTTGCTTCTTCGCTCATCTTTTCTCCTTTCTATAAGATTGAATAATTTTTGTCAAGTTCTCCACAATATACAACTTGTGCATTTCTTCCCTCCACAACAGCATCAAAAATCAATGCAAGATAATTCTTTGGAAGCGTTTCATCAAAATAGATTCCATGACCCAATCGCTTAAAAATCTCTCCACTGCAAAAATCAAAAAACAATCTTTCGCCCCTTGAAGTTTGCATAAAAGAAGCAAGATATCTTGCCCCACAGAATCGATATTGATCACCCGCCAAAGCACTGAGAGATCGGAACACATCCATTGCATGAACTTGCAAACAAAAGGACTGAATATCCTCCAATGTCATCCCCACCAAATCATCCAAAAACCTCTTCAAAGGCTGAGAGTATCGCAAGATCACCTCATACTCCTCACCAAAGCTTAAGCACAAAAACGACTGATGCACTATCTCGACTTTGAGAAGTTTGAGATAGCTAGGATAAAACACTCCCACAAAGCAACCTATCTCTGCACTTTTTTTCTCCAAAAATGCAAAAGAGGGAAATTCATAGCTTTGATGCAAGTCAATCTGCTCTCGCCAATAATTTTTAAAGGCATAACTTGTAGGAATCCTTCCACTACTGATGTGAGTTTGAGCCAATAACCCCTCTTCCATCATTACCTTAAAATGATTGCGAATCGTGGCTGAAGACATTTTGATATTGGCAGAAATCTTGAGCGATTGAGATCCTATGGGCTGACCACTTTTGAGATACTCTTCAATCACTCGATTCAATAAAACTTGTCTTTTTTTGCTCATTTTTACAACCTACAAATTTTCGTGTGAGAATCACAACGCGGTAATTTTAATTTATTTTTAGCAATATTCCATTTACTTTGCTAAAAAATCTATAAATTTAGTCTATCTCTATAAACTTTTATGCGTCATCATAAATAAATAATTATTAGCTTATAAACTTCAATATACAAAAAACGACACACGCTATAATTACACAAAGACAAAAAAGGATTTGCATGCAAGAACCCATAGATTTCAAACACTCAGAGATTACAGAAAGACTTCGCAGTATGTCCCTTTCTATGTTTCGCAAAAACTTTTTTGGAATCTTCCATGGCTCCATATCGGCTAGATTGGGCTATCAGCAATTTATCATCAACAAAAAACGAGCAATCTTTGATGAGCTTGTTTCTAAAGATCTCATTGCTCTTAATGTTCAAAAAGATTATCGATGGAATGAAGCAAGCATTGACACCCCTATTCACGCTCACATCTATCAAGCCCACCCTGATGCCAAATTTATCGCTTATGCAATGCCTCCCTATAGCGTATCTTACTCCCTGACACACAAGATGCTCTGCCCTCTTGATTACTTTGGGCAAAGAATCTTGGGCAAAGAGATTCCGATTTTGGACCCCAAAGATTATGATACTTGGTATGAAAGAGCGGTCTATGAGATTCCGCAAGCTTTCAGCAAAACCAACCAAAAATTCACTCTTATCAAAGGATATGGGATCTATGCCTTTGATCGCGATCTCCACTCCCTTGGCAAAACTATCGCACTTATTGAAAACACTTGCAAGATTTTGCACTATAACGCTAGCCTAAGAGAGATCTAGAGATTTTTGTCAATATAAACTTTCCCTTCAGCACATCATCTGACACTCTTGTTTGATCCAAACCTCCTCCATTTCAAAATCTTGTTAAAATTGACTGACTTTAATTTATGTTAAAGATTCCCAAATAAGGATTTAAATGAAAAAATATGATGCGATCATTATAGGTTCTGGGCTTGGTGGGCTTACATGTGGAGCAACACTCGCAAAAAAAGGAAAAAAAGTCCTTGTTCTTGAGCAACACAACCTTATCGGAGGATGCGCGACTTGTTTTTCTCGCAAGGGAATGCTTGTAGATGCGGGTTTGCACGAAATTGATTTTGGGACGCCAGAAATGGATCAAAAACACTACATTTTTGATCAACTAGGATTGTGGGAAAAGGTCAATTTTATCCCTCTTCCTACAGCGTGGAGTATCCAAGTGGGAGATCAACACTATACAATCCCGCACAAAAACACAGCCCAAGCCCTCAAAAAAATGTTTCCTCACGAATCTAGGGGGATTGATCGATATTTTAAAATGATGAAATTGCAGACAAAAAAGGTCGTCCGCTTTCCTTTTGAGATGAAGTTTTTCTCATTTTTCTTTGCGCCAATCACCACGCTCCCTTTCCTCCTCTACAATGCCATCACCAACCGCACCACAGGAAAGATCTTAGATGACTGCATTAAAGATTCTAAACTCAAAAGAATCCTAAACATCAACATCGTGTATTACCATCACGATCCTTATAAATTCATTTGGAGCTTTCACGCAATCCCTCAATACAACTATTACACGCAAGGAATGTATGTCAAAGGAGGCTCCCAAGCGCTCTCAAATGCGATTGCAAGCATCATCACAGAAGGAGGTGGGGAGGTGCGCACCAAATCTGATGTGACAGATATTTTATTGGAGGGCAATAAGGCCATTGGCGTGCGCTATATCGACAAGAAGAGCAAAGAAGAAGTGGAAGTCTATGCAGATTGTGTTGTTGCAAATTGTGATCCAATGATTGTCTATCAAACACTTCTCCCACAAAACAGAAGCTATGCCAAAGACCTCCAAATCACAAAAAACTTCCCTATCACTACCTCGCTGATCTCTATCTATATGATTTTTGATAAAAACCCCAATGATCTCTATTCAGATATGGACTACAGCACTTTTATTGTCAATCCCACAAATTTTGAAAAAGATTTTAAAGAATCAGATTGCGAAAATATGAGCTATGAAGAGATGGATTTTGTTTTTGTCAATTATTCAAAAGTCGATAGTGGTTTGAGTGATCGAGAGGATCGCCACTTAGGCGTCATCACAACTTATGGGAAATATGAAGATTGGGATCTTGACAAAGAAAGCTATCAAAACAAAAAAGCAGAGGTCAAAAAGATTTTGGAAGATCGATTAGAAAAAGCTTTTCCTGGGATTATGGCGCATTGTATCCACTCAGAGCTTTCAACTCCCAAAACGATCCAACGCTACATTCGCACAAGAAAAGGCACTCCTTATGGATATGACCAAAACCAAGAAGGCTATATTGGAAGAGAACGATTCAAAAGCAAAACCATCAAAAATCTTTATTTTGCTTCAGCGTTTGGATTCCCAGGGGGAGGATTTACTGGAGCGATCCTTACGGGATTTCGCACAGGGCGCAAGATCCTTGATCCTTATGCTTGGCCTAGAAAACTCGCTCTTTGTGTCTTGTTTGGATTTGGAATCTCTAAAGCGATTGAGTTGATTCTACGCTCACTCTAAACCCCTCTCCCCTCTTCTTGAGAGGGAGAATCAATGCAAAACAAGATGAGAGAAAATAAACTTCACCCAAGGGATTCCAATTACAATGTAAATGGCAAGATAAATAAATGCAAAAATACCTCCAAGTAAGAAAAACTGAGGGCCTTTGATATATCCACTTCCAAACCACAAGGGAGAACAACCTGTCCCATAAGGAGTAATAATCCCCATAAATCCCATCGGTAAGAGCAAAATAAGCATCACTTCTGCAGGATTTAGCTCAGGAATCGCACTCACAAAAGTCGTAAAAATAGCAATCACAGCAGTGACATAAGCAGTCCCTGAGGCAAAAAAGTATCGAAGCCATGAAAACAGCAAAAGCAACAAAATCATCGAGACCAATGGAGACAATCCAATCAAAGAAGATCCAAGAATCTGTGTCAAATAGTCCAAAAATCCGACATTTTTGATCCCTCCTGCCATCGTCACAAGTGAGGCAAACCATACCAAAGTCCCCCAAGCAGATTTATTGCTCAAAAAATCTTCCCAAGTAATCACGCCCAAAGACACCATTAAAACCACTACAATCAAAGCCGTCGTCGTTGGATTGATCCCAAAAAATGAAGCTCCAATCCAAAGCACAAGCCCCACCAAAGCGATCAAAATCATATAAATCTGCTTAAGTGGCATTTTCCCAAGTGCTTGATACTTCTCCCTAGCCCATATTGAGATCTCCAAAGACCCCTTAACCTCTGGAGGATAGATCCAATATGCCAAAAGAGGAGTTAAGATAAAAAGAATCATCCCCATCGGCAAAAATGCCAAAAACCACCCCATCCAATCCACGACTTCGATTCCATTTTGAGCCACAAGGGACAATGCCAAGGGGTTGGGGGCCTGTCCTGTCAAAAAAATCGAACTTGTAACACAGCTACTACTCAACCCTACCCACACAAGATAAGATCCGATTTTCCTTGGGTTTTGTGATGCAAGGCTTTGAAACATAGGAGCTACACTTGTCACAATAGGGAAAATCGTCCCTCCGCTACGCGCAGCATTGCTTGGGATAAAAGGAGCCAAAATCAAATCCACGATCGCGATAGCATAACCAAGCCCAAGAGAAGATTTCCCAAGCTTTGATACAAGCAAAAAGGCGATCCTCTCTCCAAGTCCAGTCTTAGAAAAACCCAAACCGATACTAAAAGCAGAAAAAATCAACCACACAACAGGATTGGCAAACCCACTCAACCCCCATTTGATCGCCTCTGATGCACTAACCATAGATTGCGGATCTCCTGATCCATTTGGACCGACTTTGAACACAATCGCCAAAACCAATGCAATCATCCCTACAAATGCTGGCGGAACAGGCTCTAAAATCAGCCCGATAATCAATCCCACAAAAATAGAGAAATAAACCCAAGTGGGATGTGTAAGCCCATCTGGAATAGGCAAAAGATAGACAAAAATCCCACAAATCAATGGGATCAAAATCTTGAAATACTTCATCTTATCCTCCAAATTTCGATTTCACCTTAGTGTAACTCTTTTCTTGAGATAGCGATAGAGAAAGACTTAAGGATCAAAGATCATATGGCTTATCAAGAAAATATAAGCTCCTCTAGCACCAAATCATCTCAAGCACCTTCAAAAACCACTCAGACATCAACACATCACACAAACAATCAAATATCGATATCTAGGCATCTTCTCATAGTCAAAAATCACACTTTGAATCGATCAGATTCTCAATCTTTTGTTTTGTAACTTTGCGTATCAAAATGATCTTTTCATCCAAACAACTCCAAACTAACTCAAAAGACAAACCAAACTCTTAGAGCTCAATCCAAACAAGATGACTTGCAAAATCATCGATTTTGCCCATCATCACCAAGTTTCACAACCATCACAAAAGGTAAAAATTTAAGATCATAAAAAAT